>QCVC01000043.1:0-11542 GCA_003210515.1 Synechococcus sp. AG-683-B21
GGTAGCGTATCCCCGATTGGATCTGAAATATTATAGTCGATATTACCATCTTTAGATCTTGTTACCAGTTCAAAAATACGTTCTTGATACCTCAAATTAGTGACAGAAAATGTAAAAGCCTTTGTTCTTTCTTTATCGCCACCAATACTCTTTGGTAATATCGGAGAATGTTCATCTAGGGAAGAAATGATGGGGTTATTTTTTGAAGCAACATGTAAGATAATAGAATGAAGGTCTAATGTAGAAACCAGCTCTTCAGATATTGTGCCTTCAACTCCACTAGTTAAGCATGGCGAATCTATCAATAATGTTGGTTTCATTATTTTGGGATAAGTTAGTGATGTACCGACAGCATGAAATTTAGAATTAAGCTCATCATAATTCTTATTAGATACTAATACATCGCTACCATTGTCAGAAAATAATATTATCGAATCGGATTCCTTTTTCTTCTCCATTATAATACCAATATTATGATCTATAAGACTAAGCTTATCAAGGTATTTATTGATTTCGTTATCATCGTATACATCACCTGATAAACGCTCTTCTTTAGTTATATTTCGCTTGAACCAATCAAGATTAGTAGTATGTGACGGAGCGGAACGTGGGATCTTTGGCTTCAAATTTTGATGGAGTGTGTCTAAATCAATAAAAATTGTATTATCATTTTTATTGAGATTGTTAACCTCATTCAAAACCGTGTCCAGTAAATTCTGTAGATTATAAGATGAATAATTCTCAATGGATTGATCAAAAGAATGCATAAGGGCATGGTTCCAAAAATGATTGCTGGATTGCCTTAAGGAGAATTGACCAACCTGCATACGTCTAAGTTTTCTTGATAAATAATCATCACCATGGTTAAATGAATAGTCTTGGTAGTTATAATATATTTGACTATACAAACAATTAGGCCTTAATAGCATTTCAACCTTATTTCCTAATCTATTCCATCGTGCAATTGGATCAACTCTGGATGGAAATATGGAAAAGCTCCAATATGGAGGTATTCCAGAATAAATCGAATATAAACAAGGGAAAGTCCAAGCTGCGCTGGAAGTAAAATTTCGATAGTTCACTGCCTTTCTAAGCAGTTTTTTAATATTAGGATATCTTGAAATATAATCCAATTCAATCAAAGAGTTAATATCTAAACTGTCAACAAATAAAACAAACGTATTATTAGTCTTTTTGGCCGCAGGCTTTGAATGATGCGAAGATTTCTGGCTGTTCTGATTGGTATCATCACCACACTTCTTGTATGCAAAATAATCGAAACATAAATCATTGGTAAGTCTTTTATGTAAAGCTGTATCGGTCAAAAGTTCAAGAAATTCTTTTGTGCTTAATATTTCACGCTTAACTTTTCCAGGATTTCTCATGGTACTTTGGGATTTATATTTTCTATCTTTTAATGTATTAAAAAATATAACTTCAAAATCATAGTTATCGGCACATACAGAATTACTCAATATTTTCAATAATTCATCATGTCCATTACTTTTTAAATAGAGCGATACTTCAGACTCCAACATATCCAATTGTATAATATTCTCCCAAGAATAGGAATTTATCATATATTCCTTTGAGGGTATAATCTCAGGAACATTCCAACCCAATGCATCCTCATGAATTGGTGTAGCTATGAAAATATTTTTTTCATCTGGCAAGGGCAAAATAGAGCAAGGTCCAGGTAGATAATGAGTATCAGCCTTAGTAGTAGTAAAATGATGAACTAAAGAATGGCTTCGATGAATAGGCCAAAAAAACTTAAGTGAAAATAATTTTTGTAATTCTTTCTGCGATGATAATTCAAAACTACGGCCAATAAGTCTTTTGATATTGTTTTTTGAAATATTTGAGAAACAAATATTAATTGCATTAAATGTGTCGTTTAAATATTCAGAAGTAAGTTTCTCAATACCTAAAGCTACCATTGAGTTGCGTTGATTCTCGATCCTCTTCATAATAACATAATATATTTCTCATTGCCCCATCAAGCATGAAATAAACACAATCTTACGCATTAAAGAAAAACGCTGTATTTGCTCACTCGTTATTATTGAGCTGTAGATATGACTTAATTAAAAAACAGATGTTAACCAATTAAAATACGAAAGACAGCTATACTTTTAAAATCTAAGTCAAAGACTATCTATGGTTTAATCAATGCGAGATAGGATTTTTTTCTTTCATTTATTAAGCTGCTTAGATCCGATTTACACCGCAGCTGAACGACGGCGACGAGTGCGGCCGGCTGGCATGTCCTGCTCAGGCTCAGCCGTTTTCTCCACCTTTGTTGCCGCCTTGGTGGCAACAGCTGTAGTGGCAGCAGGCGCAGCGACAGCAACCGCCGGAGTTGCAACAGCCGTGGAGGTTGCGACATCCGACGAGATGACGACAGAAGCAGTTTTGGAAGGAGCGGCCGCCGAGCTGCCATTAGTGCGTACCGGTGCTGGTGGAACACCATTGCGACGGACCACACCACGGCCTGCTCCACCACCACGGTTGCGGGAGGCAGGACGATCGTCCGGCTCTGCATCGGCACGGCCCTTGTACTTAGGAGTTCCACCGGGGGCTGGCTGAACCAAGCACAGGATCAAGGGCTCCACCTGCAGTTCGCGACGCATGCGACGGCCGAGGCCCACCTCGACCTCGCGTTGAACACCCATCCAATCCACTTCAGGGGCCTTATCGCCGGTGTTGCGAGAGAGCTGTTTCCAACGGTTTTCCAATACCCAGGTGATTTCTCGCTCAGTCCACAGCGACATCTTGCGGGCATCCGCCGTTGTGACCACACCGCGCAGGTTCACCCGGGGCGGTGCCACCATCGCGCCATCGGTACTGATCGCAGACAAAATCGTGACAACGCCGTCTTCTGCCAACTGCTGACGTTCCTTCAGAACGCGGGCATCAACGATGCCGTTGCGGGATTGATCGAGCAGTTCGATACCAGCTTTCACCGGATCTCCCTTTCTCAGGGATTCAGGGGTGAGTTCGACCACATCGCCGTTCTCAATAATCAAGGTGTTATTGACGGGCACTCCCATGGAATGGCCTGTTTTGGAGTGCTGCACAAGCATCCGGTGCTCCCCATGGACGGGAACAAAGAACTTGGGCTTGGTGAGAGCCAGCATCAGCTTTTGGTCTTCCTGGAAGCCGTGGCCAGACACATGAATGCCTTCGCCCTTGCCATAAACAACCTTGGCGCCAAGCATCATCAGCTTGTCGATCGTGTTCACCACAGAAATGGTGTTACCAGGAATCGGACTCGCAGAGAAAATGATCGTGTCGGTGGTTTTCACCTTCACTTGCGGGTGATCACCGCGGGAGATCCGGCTAAGAGCAGCAAGGGGCTCCCCCTGGCTACCGGTCATCAGCAACAACGTTTCACGATCAGGCACGTCATTGATTTGCTTGATCGGTACAAACAGCTCATCGGGCGCCCGCATGTAACCCAATTCACGGGCCTTCGCGATCACGTTGAGCATGGAACGGCCCAACAGTCCGACCTTCCGGCCATTTTTCATCGCCAGCTCAAGAATCATCGACACGCGATGAATCGAGCTCGCGAAGGTGGTGACGATCACCCGACCATCGGCATTGGCAATGTGGCGGTCGAGGTTGGGAAATACCGAGCGCTCTGGAGGACAGAAGCCAGGCACCTCGGCATTCGTTGAATCACTGAACAGGCAGAGAACACCCTTTTCGCCGTAATGGGCGAGGCGAGCCATATCAAAGTGCTCACCATCCACTGGCGTGTGGTCGAACTTGAAATCACCGGTGAAGATCACCGTGCCCACCGGTGTGGTGATCGCCAGCGAAAAGCTGTCGGCCATCGAGTGGGTGTTGCGGATGAACTCCACAGAGAAATGCTGGCCCACCTTCACCACATCGCGCGGTGCGACCGTTTGCAGCGTGGTGCGGTCGGTGACGCCCGCCTCATCCATCTTTCCGGTGAGCATCGACAGGGCCAGTCGGGGCCCATAGATCACGGGGATGTTGAAGTGCTTGAGGTGATGGGCAATCCCACCGATGTGGTCTTCATGGCCATGGGTCACGATCATCCCGCGAATGCGTTTCTGGTTCTCACGCAGAAAGCTGGTGTCGGGCAAAACCACGTTCACACCATGCATTCCGTCACTGGGAAACGCCAATCCGGCATCCACCAGCATCAGGTCGTCGCCGTACTCGAACACGCAGGTGTTTTTGCCGATCTCATGCAGACCACCCAGGGGGATTACCCGTAGGCAGGGCTCTTGTTCTTTGCCGGATCTTGCGTTGTAAGCCATGAAAAAAAGACGTAAGGGAAAACTGTTTGCGTAAGCCGTTAAGCCGGACCCGTCAGGTCTGACGAAGGGCAGACAGGGTGTTGGACAACGTGGTTCTCATGGCTTCAGGTAAGGAGGACAAAGGAGGACGAGGAGCACCGACAGACCACCCATTGATCTCGAGGGCAGCTTTGACAGGGATGGGATTCGTGGTGGCAAACAAGGCCTTGAACAGAGGAATTAGTTGCTCGTGCTGGGCGAGGGCAGCGCCGACTTCGCCTTCGACATAGGCATTAATCATGGCCCGAATCTGCGGACCGGCCACATGGCTGGCCACACTCACCACGCCCACGGCACCAACCGACAGCATCGGCAAGGTGAGTCCATCATCACCGCTGTAAATCGCGAGCCGTGAGCCACAGGCCAAGCGCAGGGCTGTGACTTCCTCCGTCGTGCCACTCGCTGCCTTAAAGCTGACGATGTTGGGGCAATCCATCAAGCGAGCTACCGTTTCAGCCTTGATGTGACATCCCGTTCGTCCAGGAATGTTGTAAAGCATCAAAGGCAACGTGGGTGCCGCCTCAGCAATGGCGCGGAAATGAACTTCCAAGCCCTCCTGGGGAGGCTTGTTGTAATACGGAACCACCACCAAAGCGCCGTCGGCACCAACAGCTGCCGCTTCTCGCGTGGCTTTCACGGCCTCAGAGGTTGAATTGCTGCCAGTGCCCGCCAAAACCTGAGCACTCGAACCAACAGCCTCTCGGACGGCTTCCAGCAACTTCAGCTGTTCATCCCAGCTGAGGGTGGGGGATTCACCCGTCGTTCCGCACACCAATAGACCATCAGATCCTTGCTCCACAAGATGACGGGCTAGACGTGCCGCCAGCTGAAAATCAACCGCTCCACTGGAATCAAACGGGGTGACCATCGCCGTCACGATGCGGCCAAATGGTTGAGGGGACAAGGAGGCGGAAAGAGTCATCAGTTCTGAATCAGCAATTCGGCGATCTGGACAGCATTCAGAGCTGCTCCTTTGCGGATCTGGTCACCACAGAGCCAAAGCTCAAGGGAATTGGGATCACTGATGTCTTGACGAATTCGACCGATGGCAACGGGATCCCGTCCCGTCACATCCGTCGGCATCGGAAAACGATTGGCTGCCTGATCTTCGATGAGTTCAACGCCAGGGGCCGCAGCCAACAGCTGCCGGGCTTCATCCACGGGAAAAGGCTGGTCAAATTCAATATTCACCGCCTCAGAATGGGCACGGAGAACGGGAACACGGACACACGTGGCTGAAAAACGCAAATCAGGCAGATCCATGATTTTGCGTGTCTCATTCACCATTTTCATTTCCTCTTCGCAATAGCTGTTGTCTTGCAAAGGGGAGTTGTGAAGAAACAAATTAAAAGCAAGGGAATAGGGAAGCACCTCGCTGTTGGGGACACCACCATCGAGCACCACACGGGATAAGTCTTTGAGTTCGTCCATGGCGCGGGCACCCGCACCACTCGCCGATTGGTAGGTGCTCACCAAAACGCGCCGCAACGCCCGCTTTGCCGCCAGGGGAGCCAACGCCAACGTGAGCAGAATCGTGGTGCAGTTGGGATTCGCAATCACCCCTTGGTGCGCATGGGCCGCCTGGGGATTGACCTCCGGAACCACGAGGGGAACATCCGGCTCCATACGAAAGGCGCTGGAGTTATCCACCATCAGAGCTCCCGCACTGGTGATCGCTTCACGCCACAGACGTGACACCGAACCCCCCGCTGAAGCGAGGACAAGATCCACGCCTTGAAAGGCTTCAGCCGTGACTTCCTCCACGACAAGGTGACGGCCATTCCAAGTTTGCGGTTGCCCAGCGGAACGGGCTGAAGCCAACAACTTCAACTCGCCCACGGGGAATTGTCGCTCTTCAAGCAAGAGCAACAGCTCCTGGCCAACAGCCCCACTGGCGCCAAGGACAGCAACATTGAGCGGACGATTAGGGAGAGTTGCTGTCAAGCGGTAGTGCGAACGTCTGAACTGAAAACTGTTGGCTCAACTGATCGCGACCGCCGATATATAGAGAGGGAGGTGCATCAATTCATCACCCCTTCACCATACCGGGCAGAGGCTGGAGCGGCAGTTTCTTAAGCTGGTGTGCTGCCAAGAACCGCCGTCAACACAACCATGAGCGCTGCCACCCTGAAGGTGTCCACCGAATCCCGCCCCAGCAGCCGTTTGGCGGTGACGGTGACCGTGCCTGGGGAGCGCTGTACGGCCAGCTATGAAGAGGCCATCAAAAGCCTGAGCCGCAGCATCAACCTGCCGGGCTTCCGTAAGGGGAAAGTGCCGCGCTCGGTATTGGTGCAACAGCTGGGTGGCGTCCGGATCAAAGCAACCGCCTTAGAAAAGCTGATCGATAGCGCCTGGCGTGACGCCATCAAACAGGAATCGCTTGAGCCCATCAGCCAGCCCGACCTGAGCAGTGGCTTCGATGGATTGTTGGAAAGCTTCAACCCCGGCGATGAATTGACGTTCACGCTGGAGGCCGATGTGGCCCCAACGCCAAAGCTGAAAAGCACCAAAGGCCTGAAGGCGGAATACGAAGCCGTTGTCTATGACGCTTCGCGGGTCGACAGCATGATTGAAGATTCCCGCAAGCAACTCGCCACTGTTGTTCCCGTCGAAGGACGTGCCGCAGAAAAGGGTGATGTCGCTGTTCTTGGTTTCAAAGGCACCTATAGCGATGACGGGTCCGAAATCGAAGGAGGAAGCGCCGATTCGATGGACGTGGATCTCGACAACGGCCGCATGATCCCCGGCTTCATCGAAGGCGTCATTGGCATGAAGGTGGGCGAGAGCAAGTCCGTCGATTGCCAATTTCCTGACGACTACCCAAAGGAAGATGCACGGGGCCGCAAAGCAGCCTTTGAGATTGAGCTCAAAGATCTAAAAACCCGTGAGTTGCCTGAACTGGACGATGCCTTTGCGAAGCAAGCCAGCGAGCAGGACACGATGGCTGACCTCCGCAAAGATCTCGAGCAACGCCTCAAGGACGATGCCGAACGCCGCCAAACCAGCAATCGCAACGATGGCTTGGTGAAAGCGTTGGTAGAGCAACTCGAGGTGGACCTACCTGAAGCCCTAATCCAGCAAGAAAGTCGCAACTTGGTGGAGCAAACAGCGGCTCAATTTGCCCAACAAGGCATGGATGTGAAATCGCTGTTCACACCAGACTTGATCCGCAATCTGATGCAGAACTCCCGTCCTGAAGCTGAGGAGCGCCTCCGTCGCAGCTTTGCGCTCACCGCGCTGGCAGAAGCGGAAGACATCAAGTTGGACGACAGCGCGATCGACACCAAGCTGAAGGAAGTAAAAAAAGACTTGTCTGCTGACGCCAAGGTTGACCCCGAGCGGCTTCGGCAGGCCGTGATGGACGACCTCATGCAGGAACAGCTGATGAGCTGGCTTGAAACCAACAGCACCCTCACCGAAAAAGCCCCAGAACCGGAATCGGACACCAAGAGCTGAGCTGCACCCATAGATTGTGTCCACTCACTTGGACACCGAGCGCGTGATCGACGCCCGCAGTCACCACCCCATCCAAAACCGCTGGCGGTCCGAGATGCCTATCTCGGCCCCTGGCCCCTTACCAACCGTTGTTGAGCAGTCCGGTCGAGGCGATCGCGCCTTCGACATTTATTCACGGCTACTCCGTGAACGAATCATCTTTTTAGGAACTGGCGTTGACGACGCGGTCGCCGATGCCCTCGTGGCTCAAATGCTGTTCCTTGAGGCAGAAGATCCAGAAAAAGACATTCAGATCTATGTCAACTCCCCCGGTGGCTCTGTCACCGCTGGTTTGGCGATCTACGACACGATGCAGCAGGTCGCACCAGATGTGGTGACCATTTGTTATGGCTTAGCTGCGAGCATGGGTGCCTTTCTCCTCTCTGGCGGCACCAAAGGAAAGCGTCTTGCTCTACCAAACGCTCGAATCATGATCCACCAGCCCCTCGGAGGAGCTCAAGGACAGGCCGTTGATATTGAAATCCAGGCCAAGGAAATTCTTTTTCTGAAAGAAACCCTGAATGGGCTGTTGGCGGAACACACAGGCCAACCCCTCGACAAAATTTCAGAAGACACCGATCGCGACTACTTCCTTTCCCCGGCAGAAGCGGTTGAATACGGACTGATCGATCGGGTGGTGGACAGTTCCGGGGACGGAGGAATCGTTACGGACGGCTGACAGAACGCCGTCCGCTCTCGATGCTGTGGACCCAGGACAATCCATCTGGTCGTGTCCTGAACTTCCCAATTGAGGTGACCGGCGTTCGATGGCCAAATTCGATGCCCATCTGAAGTGCTCGTTCTGCGGTAAATCGCAGGATCAAGTGCGCAAGTTGATCGCCGGTCCTGGCGTCTACATCTGCGATGAGTGCATCGATCTCTGCAATGAGATCCTCGATGAGGAATTGGTCGACAGCCAGGGCAACCCCCGTGCAGGCGGCGAGCCAAGTCGCAAAGCGACCCCAGCGGCTCACAAGAGCAACAAGCCAGCTCCAACGCTGGCTTCAATCCCCAAACCCCTCGAGATCAAAAGTTTTCTCGACCAACAGGTAGTAGGTCAGAACGCAGCCAAAAAGGTGATGTCTGTAGCGGTGTACAACCACTACAAACGTCTGGCTTGGCAGGGGGATGGGAAAGGAGAGACGGAAGAAACCGCCACGCGTCTGCACAAGAGCAACATCCTGCTCATTGGTCCAACGGGTTGCGGGAAAACTTTGCTCGCTCAGACCCTGGCTGAGATGCTCGATGTTCCCTTTGCGGTCGCTGACGCCACCACCCTCACCGAAGCGGGCTACGTCGGAGAAGACGTTGAAAACATTCTTCTGCGGCTCCTCCAAAAAGCCGACATGGACGTGGATCAAGCCCAGCGAGGCATTATTTATATCGACGAAATCGACAAAATTGCGCGTAAAAGCGAGAACCCCTCAATAACCCGCGATGTATCAGGGGAGGGGGTACAGCAAGCACTCCTCAAAATGCTTGAGGGAACCGTGGCAAATGTGCCACCTCAAGGCGGCCGGAAACATCCTTATCAAGACTGCATTCAGATCGACACCAGTCAGATTTTGTTCATCTGCGGTGGCGCCTTTGTTGGTTTAGAAGACGTGGTTCAAAAACGCATGGGACGAAACGCGATCGGCTTCATGCCGCCCGCTGATAGCCGCGGCCGCAGTCGCGCCAACCGAGATCTGCAAGCCGCTCAAGTGCTGCGAAATCTCGAGCCCGACGATCTGGTGAAATATGGACTGATCCCTGAATTTATTGGACGTATTCCAGTGAGTGCAGTGCTTGAACCATTGGATGAAAAGACATTGGAATCGATCCTCACTGAGCCACGCGATGCACTCGTGAAGCAGTTCCGCACACTGCTGAGCATGGACAATGTGCAGCTGCAGTTCGCTGATGACGCGATCACGGCCATTGCTCAGGAAGCACACCGCCGTAAAACCGGAGCCCGTGCATTAAGAGGAATTATCGAGGAAATCATGCTCGATTTGATGTACGACCTTCCATCCCAATCATCGGTGAAAGACTTCACCGTGACCCGGTCAATGGTGGAAGAGCACACCGGCGGAAAAGTTCTCCCACTACCTGGCACAGATCAACAAAAAACAGCCTGACAGCCTCAATCTCTCAGCCAATTCACAGCCTTATCAGCTAGACCAAACATAAACTTGTTGAATTAATACCGCAGGAAAATGAGAACGATTGAACCAAGATTCCTGATCGACGAAGACCTCGCAAACATCACGAAGGAGATCCTCAAAGAAGATAATATCCTTGATATTTACATCCATAATGATGCCGGCCCTGTCACCGTATCGGGCGGAAGTTTTGGATCGCAAAATATTAATACAGTCAAATGGACTGCTCAAGACGAACGATTCTTGAAAGATATAGTCGAAGGGATAGACGAAAGCATTGATCTTGACTTCAACTTTACGTCGAATCAGTCAACAGCAGATGTTGCAATATTTCTAGACACTGAGATTTCTTTGGACGATGGAGGAGACACGCTGGGATTGGCCGTGAGCAACCGGAACAATAGCAATGGATATTTTTGGGAAATCTTTCTCAATGAGCCCAAGTTTGAAGGTGATCAAGACTATTTTCGTTATGCCTTAATTCACGAAATTGGCCACACGCTTGGCTTAGAACATCCGTTTGAAGACAATGACGGAGACGTGGTAGACAGAATCACAGATCCCTGGAAAAGCCTCTATCCAGAAGACACCGTGATGGCCTATAGAAACCCTACCGATGGACGCTGGCCTAATGATTACACCTCAAACGACAAGGCCGCCCTGATCGAACTTTGGGGACAAGAAACAAACCCCACTCCAGCAGTGACGCCCGACAAGCCAAACGGATTATCGGCGCAAGTTATGGATAACAATTCAACCCGCTTTCAAGGCACATCCAAAGCCGATTGGATCATCGGAAATGATGGTAATAATACGATCAAAGCGAAGGGAGGAAATGATTATCTTCAAGGAGGATTAGGTAACGATCGCCTCAAGGGAAATAACGGAAACGACACACTTAGAGGCGGAGATGGCGATGACATTATTCACGGCGGTAAAGGCTCAGACATCATTCGTGGTGGCAAAGGTGCAGACGTCTTATATGGGAATACGGGACAGAACACATTCTCGAGTGCAGCCGATGAATCCATTGACATTATCAATATTCAATGCGAACAACAATCTAACAAAAAACGACGCAGAAAAGCTAATAAAAAAAAGCAAAGTGCAAACAATATTGATATTATTGAGGAGCTAGATCTAAATGATAAAATTAATCTAATCGGCGCCAAAAATAAATCAATTTTAATCCAAGAAACGTCGTCCCTTGGAGAAGCTGGAATTGGTATATTTGCCAAAGGATCACTTGAAGCTCTTTACATTGGGGATGACCTGTCCTCAGCGCAACTACTCAACATAACGACAGGTTTAAACAAATAAATTATTAAAAACTGGCAACAACAGTTGCATCCAATGACGACATCACAGTGGTTTGATTAATCTTCTCTCCCATCACATCTCAATAAAACAGCCATGCCATGCGCAAATGAATTTAGATAAAATCTGAATTCTTCCTTCCCACCACTTGACCACTGCTGACCACCTACAGGTCCCGCGTCGGCATGGCCTGTTCAACCATCACGGGATCGATCTTGGCGATGGCACCGTTGCCCACTATTTAGAGGGGCG
>QCVC01000044.1:0-11359 GCA_003210515.1 Synechococcus sp. AG-683-B21
GTCAGGCCTTGGCGGTCACGGATGCCAAGGCCTCCCCGGTTGTCGTGCACCGTGATGCCTTGGTCCTTCAAGACCGGTAGCGTTTTTGATCTAGAGCTCCACCACAGCATGCGCTTCAGCACCCTCCTTCAGGCCCTGCAGACCGGTGAAGCCGAACTTCGTTGGAGTGAGTGTGGCGCCGATCCAATCTTGGCCGGTGCCGCTTCGCTAGAGCAGGCCAAGGGGGATCAATTGAGCTTCCTCGAGAAGGGCAATGCGCTGATTTCCGCGCTCAATGAAACGGGCGCTGGAGCTCTTTTGCTTCCCGATCAACCCGATCTGATCCAATGCGCCAGTGAACGGGGCATTGCTTTTGCGGTGTTGGCTAATCCACGGTTGGCCTTTGCTGAAGCGTTGGAGCGTCTCCATCCACGGCTGCGCCCCTTGGCGGAGATTCATCCCTCCGCAGTGGTGGACGAGCGGGCGGTGGTTGGCCCTGGAACCTTTATCGCCCCACGCGTCTGCATTGGCGCCTCGAGCAGAATTGGCGCGAATTGCATCGTTCACCCAGGGGTGGTGATTTACGACGATGTGGAGGTGGGTGAGGGGTGTGAGCTGCATGCCAACGCCGTGCTCCATCCAGGCAGTCGACTCGGTCGTGGTTGTGTTGTGAATTCCAATGCTGTGATTGGCTCGGAGGGCTTTGGTTTTGTGCCGACGCCCCGCGGATGGCGAAAGATGCCTCAAACCGGTCAGGTGGTTTTAGAGGACGGTGTTGAGGTGGGCTGTGGCAGCACGATTGATCGCCCCTCCGTCGGCGAAACGCGCATCGGTGCCGGCTCGAAAATCGACAACCTGGTTCAAATTGGCCATGGGGTGACCACCGGGCGTGGTTGTGCTTTGGCGTCACAAGTGGGCATCGCCGGTGGCGCCAAGCTTGGCCATGGCGTGATTTTGGCCGGGCAGGTTGGTGTCGCTAACCGAGCCGTGGTGGGCGACGGGGCGATCGCGAGCTCGAAAAGTGGGATCCACGGTGAGGTGGCGCCCGGTGAGGTGGTGAGTGGTTATCCAGCGATTCCCAATCGGCTCTGGCTGCGCTGTTCTGCGGCATTCAGCAAGTTGCCTGAGATGGCGAAGACCCTTCGAGAGTTGAAGCGCGACATCTCTCAGTAATCTCAGCCCCTGTTCTGCCGCTCGGGTTCGTCATGGCTCAATACCGCGTCGTTCTTTTGCCAGGCGATGGCATTGGGCCTGAAATCACCACTGTGGCCCGCCAGTTACTGGATGTTGTGGCCAAGCGCCATCGGTTTGAGCTCACGTTTGAGGAGCAGCCGATTGGCGGCTCTGCCATTGATACCACCGGTGAACCACTGCCTGCCAGCACGCTCACCGCATGTCGGTCGGCCGATGCGGTGCTCTTGGCCGCGATTGGGAGCCCTCGTTTCGACAGCTTGCCCCGGGAGAAACGACCGGAAACGGGACTGCTTGGTCTGCGATCAGGTCTCGAGCTGTTCGCCAATCTGAGGCCGGTGAAGATCGTCCCGGCTTTGATTGGTGCCAGCAGCCTCAAGCAGGAGGTGATTGAAGGGGTCGATCTGATGGTGGTTCGCGAGCTCACCGGTGGCATTTATTTCGGTCAACCGAAGGGTCGGATTGAAGCCGATGGGGAGGAACGAGGTTTCAACACGATGACTTACTCCGCCTCAGAGGTGGATCGCATTGCCAAGGTGGCGTTTGAGATCGCTAAGGAAAGAAATAATCGCCTTTGTTCCGTGGACAAAGCCAATGTTCTGGATGTGAGTCAGCTTTGGCGGGACCGTGTTGATGCGATGGCGCCTCGTTATGGCGATGTGGATGTCAGCCACATGTATGTGGACAATGCGGCGATGCAGCTGGTGCGTGACCCCCGCCAGTTCGACGTGCTGCTGACGGGCAACTTGTTTGGCGACATCCTCAGCGATGAGGCCGCGATGCTCACGGGGTCGATTGGAATGCTGCCCTCCGCCTCCCTCGGTAGCGATGGTCCAGGCTTGTTCGAACCTGTGCATGGCTCTGCTCCAGACATCGCCGGTCAAGACAAGGCCAACCCCATGGCCATGGTGCTCTCCGCCGCGATGATGCTGCGCATTGGTTTGAAGCAGAGTTCTGCCGCAGACGAGCTCGAACGGGCCGTTGATGCCGTTCTCGCTTCCGGATTCCGAACCGGCGATTTGATGTCGGAAGGCTGTACTCCGCTGGGATGTCAGGCCATGGGCGAGCAATTGCTCAAGGCTCTTTGAAATCTGGAGTGGTGATTTTTTGGCTTTGATCTGGCAAGATCGCCGGATCATTAATCCCTGCGTCGATGTCGAAGCGTCACCCGGTAGTAGCTGTCACCGGTTCCTCTGGAGCTGGAACCAGCACCGTCAAGCGCGCTTTCGAGCACATCTTCGCGCGTGAAGGCATAACCCCTGCAGTGGTGGAAGGCGATAGCTACCACCGCTATGAGCGCATGCCGATGAAACAGGCGATGGCTGAGGCGCTCGCGGCAGGGCAGAACTTCTCCCACTTCGGTCCTGAAGCGAACCTGTTCGACAAGCTTGCGGAACTGTTTCGCACCTATGGCGAAACGGGTGCTGGTCAGAAGCGCTACTACCTGCACAGCCCAGAAGAGGCCACTGAACACAACGCTCGCTTGGGTGTGAACCTCGAGCCAGGTCAGTTCACGCCTTGGGAAGACATCCCTTCAGGCACCGACGTGCTCTTTTACGAAGGCCTGCACGGCGGTGTTCAGGGTGAGGGTTACGACGTTGCCGGTCTTGCCGATCTGCTCGTCGGTGTGGTGCCGATCACCAACCTTGAGTGGATTCAAAAAATTCACCGCGACAACGCAGAGCGTGGTTATTCCGCTGAAGCGATTGTGGACACGATCTTGCGCCGGATGCCTGATTACATCAATCACATCTGCCCGCAGTTCAGTCAGACCGACATCAACTTCCAGCGGGTTCCAACGATTGACACCTCGAACCCATTCATCTGCCGGAATATCCCGACACCCGATGAAAGCTTCGTGATCATCCACTTCCGCAAGGGAGCTCGCGAGAAGTGGGGGATTGATTTCGGCTACCTGTTGAGCATGATCCACGATTCCTTCATGTCCAGCCCCACCAGCATTGTTGTGAACGGCGGCAAGATGGGCTTTGCAATGGAACTCATCCTTACTCCGATCATTCATCGCATGATCGAAGAGAAAAAGAACCTCAGCTGAAATAAGGCGATCCGATCAAATTTGGATTGAACTTTGATCTCTACAATGGGCCCATCTGATTGATCAGGTGGGCTTTTTCTTTGTCATCGCCCTCCTTTGAAATTCGCGGCGCTGTTGGAACACCAACCTCCCCACGTTGGGATCGTGTTGATAGCCGAGCCTTGATTGCTCTGGCACGAACCATCTATTTCAACTACCTCTCTGACACGCCCTCCGGGTTGGAACCTGTTGGTGCGGTGGTTGATCTGCAGCATGGAGAGGGTCGTGTGGCGTTTGAGCTCCCGGTGCTCTTGCCCGATGAGGAGTTCGTTGGCATCGAGTTGATTCGTGGTCGCAGTCCACGAGGACGGAACCGATGCAAGGGCTAGTTCTTGCCCTGTTCGGGGCGTGTGTAGGCAGTTTCACCAATGTGGTGGCGTGGCGTCTTCCCCGCCAAGAGTCGGTTGTTGTTCCAGGCAGCCATTGCCCCCGTTGTGGCCATGCTGTGCGTTGGCACGACAACCTGCCGATTTTTGGATGGTTGTTGCTGCTGGGGCGATGTCGTGATTGTCGTTCTCCCATCAGTGTCCGCTACCCCGTTGTGAGGCCCTCAGTGCTGGGTTATGGCTCAGTGCGGCCTATGTGCAGCCCAGTGGGGGAGGCGGCTTGCCCCCAGCGGTGTTGCCCTGGGCAGGGCTGCCCTTGATTGCGCTGCTGCTCCCCCTTGTTTTGATCGATTTCGATCACATGTGGTTGCCCGAGCCCCTTTGTCGCTGGGGTGTGTTGGTGGGGTTGTCAATCAGTACCACCGCTGGACTAGCCGTGTTCGTCGACCACCTGATCGCCACGGTGCTAGCCCTTCTGGCCTTGGAGTCGCTGAGTGCTCTTGCTGAGCGGTTGGTGGGGAAGCCGGCGCTCGGGATGGGAGACGCCAAACTTGCCGCCATGGGAGGGGCCTGGCTTGGTCTTTGGGGCATTGCCCTGGCGATGGGTCTGGCGGTGTTCGCTGGTGCTGTCGTTGGCGGCGTGGCTCGGATCACAGGACGCCTGGCTCCGCAACAACCTTTTCCGTTCGGCCCATTCATTGCCCTGGGCATTTGGCTGGTGTGGTTAATGGGGCCTTTTTGGTGGTGGGAGCAATGGCAGGCGGCTCTTACGCCATGGCTGGGTCTTTAATGGAACGAACCGACCGGTTCGTGTGTCCCTTTTCGACTGGTTTGCTGACCGCCGTAAAGGTCAGTACGTCGGCAATGTCAAACAGGAACCCGAAGAGGGCGATGGCCTTTGGAGCAAGTGCCCAGAGTGCGGTCTTGTTGTTTATCTCAAGGACCTTCGCCTGAATGCCAGTGTCTGTGCTGGTTGTGGTTATCACCACCGCATCGACAGCTCCGAGCGGCTTGCTCTGATCGCTGATCCCGAGAGCTTCCAACCCCTGAATGAGCATCTGGCTCCCATCGACCCGCTGGGATTTAAAGACCGTCGTGCCTATGCAGACCGCTTGCGGGAGAGCCAGTCGGCGACGGGCTTGAACGATGGTGTGGTGACTGGTCTTTGCCGGGTGGATGGGATTGGTATGGGTTTGGCGGTGATGGATTTCCGCTTCATGGGCGGTTCCATGGGATCCGTAGTGGGCGAAAAAATCACCCGTTTGGTGGAGGAATGCACCAAACGCAAGCTGCCCCTGCTGATTGTGTGTGCCTCCGGGGGCGCGCGCATGCAAGAGGGGATGTTGAGCCTGATGCAGATGGCGAAAATCTCTGGGGCCCTGGAGCGTCATCGGGAGGCTGAGCTTCTGTATTTACCGTTGCTCACCCACCCAACCACCGGTGGTGTTACCGCCAGTTTCGCCATGCTGGGAGATCTGATTTTGGCTGAGCCCAAGGCCTTGATTGGCTTTGCCGGCCGTCGGGTGATCGAACAAACGCTGCGCGAGAAATTGCCCGATAACTTTCAAACGGCTGAATATCTTCAAGACCACGGTTTTGTCGACACCATCATTCCGCGCACCCAATTCCGCAGCACGCTGGCATCACTCCTGCGTCTGCATGGATCGAAGTCGTTAGAGCTCACCAACGCATGATTCGTCGCCTTCTCGTTTTGTTCGTTGCCCTGTTCTGTTGCGCGGGAATCAGTTGGGCTGGTCCAGTGGAATGGATCGAAGTGCCAGCTACCGATGCCGGGCAGCAGTGGTGGGACCGTGGAAGTATTCGAGACAGTAAAAAGGGCCTGCGGACTGTCCTCAGTCGGTTCACCCCAGCCCCGTCCGAGGATGGGGAACAGCGACCGGGGGAGCTCTACGTGATGGAGCTCGACTGTGGACAATCGCTTTATCGCGACAAACAAGTCAACGGAATCCCCCGGTTTCGTTCCACCTGGCAGGCTGCAGAGAACGATGGCTTGATCGTTTCGGTGATCGATGCTGTCTGCAACGAACCTCTCGCCAGCTGAGATGTCCAGCCAACCCCTTGGAGTTGCCGTCGCCGGACTGGGTTTCGGCGAAAAGGTGCATTTGCCGGCCTTAGAGGCCAATCAGGATTTGAAGGCCGTGGCGCTTTGGCACCCCCGGCGTGAGCGGCTCGATTTGGCCTGTGCGGAGTCGGGTCTTCAGGGCTACGACAACTGGGATGCGTTGCTGGCCGATCCCGCGGTGGATGCCGTGATTGTGGCGACACCACCGGAACCTCGTTTCGATTTGGCCCGTGCCGCGCTTCAGGCGGGAAAGCATGTGTTGCTGGAAAAACCGATCGCACTCCATGCCGATCAGGCCATGGAGCTACAGCGGCTAGCTCTACGGCAAAAGCGAAGCGTCGCGGTGGATTATGAGTACCGGGCGGTGCCTTTGTTTATGCAGGCCGAGCGCTTGTTGCGCTCGGGTGCAGTGGGAACACCATGGCTGGTCAAGTTGGATTGGTTGATGAGTAGCCGGGCGGATGCCAGCCGTGGCTGGAGCTGGTATTCCGATCGCAAAGCCGGTGGTGGCGTGATCGGAGCGTTGGGAACCCATGCCTTCGACACCTTGGCCTGGTTGATTGGCCCAGTGGGGGCGGTCCAAGCGCTCCACAGCGTCTCCATCCCCGAGCGCCCAGGTCCTGATGGGGTGATGACAGCCGTTGATGCGGAAGACGTCGCCTTGATTCAGACCACGCTGAGCTGGCAAGGGCGCAGCGATTGTTCAGTGCCAGCGCAAGTGAATCTTGCATCGGTCGCTCGTAATGGCCGCGGCTGCTGGCTTGAGGTGTATGGATCTAAGGGAACCTTGATCCTCGGCAGTGAGAACCAAAAGGACTATGTCCATGGTTTTTCTCTTTGGTTGGCTTCCTCTGGAGAACCGCTGCGATCGATCCAGGCGGATGCGGATTTGGCCTTCCCCACCACCTGGAGTGACGGGCGTGTGGCTCCCGTGGCGAGGATTCAGGGTTGGTGGGCGGAGAGTATGCGTAGCGGTCAACCGATGATTCCAGGATTAATGGAAGGCTTGGCAAGCCGGCTTGCGTGTGATGCAGCGGCATCGAATTAGGTCGAATTTCTTACTCTTAGATGCGATGAATCAATCATTTGTCGCAATTGACACGATGGTTTGTTAGCGAATGACGAGTCGTGGAAATTTCTCGACTAAAAAACTATTTCCTTTTTAGTTGAAGATGTCGCTGTCTGACTTTTCTCAAGAGCTCATTGCAACAGCACGTGCTCTCGCTGAGTCTGGGAAAGGAATTCTTGCTGTGGATGAATCTACCAAGACAGTTGGAAAGAGATTGGGGTCAATAAATGTTGAAAATACAGAGGCAAATCGCCAGGCTTATCGTGGCATGCTTTTCACAACAGCAGGCCTGGGTCAGTACATCAGTGGTGCAATTCTCTACGAAGAAACGTTGTTCCAAAACCATGCCGATGGTGAGTCGATGGTTCAAAAGTTGCAGAAGCTGGGTGTGATCCCAGGAATTAAAGTTGATCAGGGTTTGCGCCCGCTTCCTGGAGCCGGATCTGTGGAGACCCTTTGCACTGGCCTCGATGGCTTGGTGGAGCGTGCTGCCGACTATTACGCCCAAGGTGCTCGCTTTGCCAAGTGGCGAGCTGTTCTCCAGATCACAGCTGATGGCTGTCCTTCTGATCTCTCCGTTCGTGAAAATGCATGGGGTCTGGCCCGTTACGCCAGAAGTGTTCAGGAGGCGGGTTTAGTCCCAATTATTGAGCCTGAAATTTTGATGGATGGCGACCATACAATTGAGGTGACGGCAGCTGTTCAAGAGCGAGTCATCCAAGAGGTTTATCAGGCTTGCCATGCCAACGGTGTTCTTTTAGAGGGCACATTGCTTAAGCCGTCGATGACAGTGCAGGGAGCTGATTGTTCCCAGAAGGCTGATCCAAAGATTGTTGCTGAAATGACCGTCCGAACCTTGGAGAGAAGTGTGCCTGCGAGTGTTCCTGGAATTGTTTTTCTTTCCGGTGGTTTGAGTGAAGAGGCCGCGTCTATTTATCTCAATACGATGAATAGTATCCCTAAAAAAGCAAGTTGGAATCTTGGCTTTTCCTATGGACGCGCACTCCAACATTCATGCCTGAAGGCTTGGAAAGGATCGGAGACGGAAAGCGGTCAGGCTGCGCTCCTCGCCCGGGCACGAGCAAATTCAGAGGCGTCTCAAGGTTGTTATGTCGCAGGCTCGCAGCCGTCGTCCGATGAACAGTTATTTGTTGCTGGTTACACCTACTGAACGAGCGCCTATGACACTCACGCGTCGTTTAGGCAACTGAGTGTCGTGACATTTCACACGACTCAAAGGTAAAGTCTCGCGGCTACGGACCTTTGTCCGTTGATCGGCCTTCACTGAGATTTCACTATGGCGCTCGTTCCGCTCCGTTTACTGCTAGACCACGCCGCCGAAAACGGCTACGGCATTCCTGCGTTCAACGTGAACAACCTTGAGCAGGTGCAGTCGATCATGGAAGCGGCTCATGAGACCGATTCCCCAGTGATCCTGCAGGCGTCCCGCGGTGCGCGGACCTACGCAGGCGAAAACTTCCTTCGCCACCTGATCCTGGCTGCTGTTGAGACTTACCCCGACATTCCGGTGGTGATGCACCAGGACCACGGCAACAGCCCCGCCACTTGCTTCGGTGCTGCGGCGAACGGCTTCACCTCCGTGATGATGGATGGCTCCCTTGAAGCCGATGCCAAGACCCCTGCCAGCTACGACTACAACGTCAACGTCACCAAGGATGTGGTGGATGTTGCCCATGCCATCGGCGTGAGTGTTGAGGGTGAACTCGGTTGCCTCGGCTCCCTCGAAACCGGCAAAGGTGAAGCTGAGGACGGCCATGGCTTCGAGGGTGAACTCTCGAAAGACCAGCTCCTCACCGATCCAGCTGAGGCTGCCGACTTTGTTGCCAAAACAAAGGTTGACGCCCTGGCGATCGCCATCGGTACCAGCCACGGTGCCTACAAATTCACCCGCAAGCCCACCGGTGAAGTGCTGGCTATCAGCCGCATCGCTGAAATCCATAAAGCCATCCCCAACACACACCTGGTGATGCATGGTTCGTCTTCCGTTCCCCAGGAATGGCTGGAGATGATCAACAAGTACGGCGGTGCCATCCCAGAGACCTACGGCGTTCCCGTCGAAGAGATTCAGGAAGGCATTCGCAACGGTGTGCGCAAGGTGAACATCGACACCGACAACCGCCTCGCCTTCACAGCTGCCGTCCGTGAAGCGGCCATGGCTGATCCTGCCAACTTCGATCCCCGCCACTTCAACAAGCCGGCTCGTAAGTACATGAAGCAGGTTTGTTTGGATCGCTACCAGCAGTTCTGGGCTGCCGGTAACGCCAGCAAGATCAAGCAAAGCGATATCAACTACTACGCCGGCTTGTATGCCAAGGGTGCTCTTGACCCCAAAACTGCTGTTGCTGCCTGATCAGCGCCCAGCGATGAATCACTTGGGGCCCTTTGGGCCCCTTTTTTTTTGCGGTGTTTTGAAGCACCACATGTTCCAGTGGCCAACCCATCGTTTCCGCTTTAAGGCAGCGCCATCGCGGCGCCCTCCCGCCGTGGATCAGCGACCCCATGCCAACGCCCGTGGATCCGCTGAAGTAGGGCAATGCCGCTGTTCAGCGGTTGGGATTTGATCTCCTGCTCTCCCCTACTGAGCTCTGTTAACGCGAACGGCCAGGGTATGGGTGAATCGCGTTCAGCCACCAGCCGGTTGCCTCGGATCGAGAGATGGGGCATGGCAACGGACTGTTCAGGGGGGAGTCCCCAAAACAGCGATGCCATCAGCACGCGACTGATGAAGTGGGGAATTGTTCGTCCACCAGGAGATCCCACGGCCAGCACGGGTTGATTGTTTTCGAACACGATGAGTGGTGCCATGGATGACATCGGGCGTTTGCCAGGGCGGCGACGGTTGGCCACCGGTCGCCCTTGGATGGACGGTCGAAAGGCGAAGTCTGTGAGCTGATTGTTCATCACCATTCCGGCGACCACATGGCGACTGCCAAACACCGTTTCCACTGATCCTGTGTAGACAGCCAGGTTTCCGTGCCGATCGACGATGGAAAGATGCGTCGTGCCTTGCTCAACGCCAGCACTTGTCCTGGCAAAGGGGTAATGGCTTCGCCCCGGTGGTAACCCAGGGCCTGGAATGGATGCCGGTTGATCCAGCAGCGCTTGGGCTCGCCCTCGGAGATATCGCGGCGTTAGCAGTCCCTTCGTGGGAACAGGCCAGTCACTCGGGTCGTTGACCCAATAGAAGCGATCAGCATCGGCCCACTGGAGGGCGGTGGCAAACCGTTGCCATGTTTGCGGTCGCTTTGGGTTGGACATGGGTCCAGTGGCCTCCAACAACGCCAGCGTTTGAAGAATCGCTAGCCCACCTCCACTTGGTGGTGGCACGGTGCAGAGCTGCCAGCGCTGGATGGGGTGGCAGACGGGATGCCGTCGAATGACGGTGTAGTTCTTGAGATCCGCTGCCGCCCATCCATGAAACGCCCGTTCCTTCGAGCCAAGTTCGGCTATGCCCTTCAGGATTCGAGCCGCTAACGCCCCGTCGTAAAACGAGGATCCACCATCCCGTGCAATCTGTTCAAGTGTGTCCCCTAGTGCTGGATTTCGAAACACCTCATTCAGCCTTGGCAGTTCACCACCAGGTCGATAAAGCTGATCAAATTCGGGGCTATGGCGGGTACCAATCCTTTGGGCCAGGCTGATCGAGCGCAATAGCCTCGGGGTGGTTCGAAATCCTTTTCGGGCGAGTTTGATCGCCGGTTGAAAGGTGGTTGTCCATGGGAGGCGACCCCAGCGCTGATGGGCATCCCAAAGCAGAGCCACGGTGCCTGGGATCCCAATGGCGCGAAGTTGGCTGGTGGCCTCACGCCAGGGGAGCGGCTGTCCGTCGGGTTTCAGTAGATCGTCTGGTTGGCTCGCGCTTGGGGCCTGTTCGCGACCATCGAGCACATCCAACTGACGTTGCTGAGCTTTCCAATGCAGCAGAAACCCACCGCCTCCCAGGCCAGAGCTTTGTGGCTCCACCACGGCCAAAACGCTTTGCGCTGCCACGAGGGCATCCACCGCACTGCCTCCTTTCATCAACATCGTGTGGGCCGCAACCGTGGCGAGTGGATGGGCTGTGACCACCACGGCTAAACCTGCGGCTGAAGAGATTGTTCGCTGGTTGCTTTCGGCACCCTCGGGGTCATCGCGACTGACGGGCGCAGCCCCTGCGACGTCAGCGCCCATGAACGCAACGCAAGCCACCAGCGGTAGAACAAAGGTGCGAATCAAGGGAGGAGCGCAAGCCTCCCGTGTCGACCATCCAGGCGTGCCCGTTGCCCCAATGGCAGGGCCTGGTTGGGGAGGCCATGGCCGATGGGTAAGTTCACCACCAGGGGAACACCAAGGCCCCCAAGGCGGTTTTCGAGAATCTCCTCCATGCTGAAATCACCCGGCCGGATGTCGTCTTCCATCCAGCTGAATCGACCACAAGCCACCCCGGCAACCTTGTCCAAAAGCCCGGCGCTTCTCCATTGGGTCAACATCCGGTCCACCCGGTAGGGGGCTTCTCCAACGTCCTCAAGAACCAAAATTGTTCCGTCGAGATGGGGCATCCATGGGGTGCCGATGAGATGGGTTCCCACCGTGAGGTTGGTCACTACGAGAAAACC
>QCVC01000045.1:0-11251 GCA_003210515.1 Synechococcus sp. AG-683-B21
CTAGGGGCAGAAATGCGAAATGGGGACTGCTTTTTGCGCTGATCCGACGGGATAAGTGAAAATGCCTACGTATGAACAGCCGATGCTGCGCTTCCTTGGCGAAGATGCATACACATTGAACGGATCGCTGTGTACGTCATCGAGCTAACTCTGCGGATGAGCCCAATTCCAGTTTCTGTTCAACGCAAAGAACCAAGTGATGCAGAGGCGCTGTATCAAGAGATTCGCCAAGCCATCGATCACGGGCAGCCCCGCCTCCTTGATCTCACTTGCGAGAAAGTAGAGGGGAAAAAAGCAGCGCTCCTCATCAGTGAAGTTCTCGCTGTTCAGCTTTATGAGAAAGCTTCAGCGGCAGGTGGCAGCAAACGGCCTGGTTTCTCCCTTGAGTCCTGATCAAGGACACGCCGAACTTCACGTCGATTCAGTCAGCCATCGCTGGCCAAATGGTGATCGTGTTCTGAATCGCTGCAACCTGACAATCCAAAGGCCTGGCCTTTGGATGTTGGTGGGCAGCAATGGAAGCGGCAAAAGCACGTTATTTCGCTTGATCGCTGGCTTGCTTGAACCGCAAGCTGGATCCATTGAATGCAAACAGCGTGCTGCGTTGGTTTTTCAAAACCCTGATCACCAATTACTCCTACCCAGTTGCGGTAGCGACCTTTTATTGGGGATCCGATCAGATCAATCGATGGATCAACGGCGGGAGAGGGTGGAAGCCTGCCTGAATCAATTGGGGCTCCATGGCCTAGCAACCCGACCCATCCATACCCTCAGCGGTGGGCAGAAACAACGGCTGGCCATCGCGGGCGCCCTGGCCAGCAACGCAGGCCTTCTCCTTTTAGACGAACCCACCGCTCTGCTTGACCCGCAAAGCCAGCGCGCCGTCCTTTCGGCAGTCCATACCCTTTGCCATCACCCGACCAGACCAATCACCGCCCTTTGGATTACCCATCGACTGGAGGAACTCAATGAGGCCGACGGTGCAGCGCAAATGGACCATGGACGTATTGGCCCGTGGGCCACTGGGCGAGAACTTCGCCAACGCTTGCAGTCTGGGAGGTCTGACAGGTAGGTTCTTCGAGTCTCATTCCTCGGTAGCTCAGCGGTAGAGCGGTCGACTGTTAATCGATTGGTCGCAGGTTCGAATCCCGCCCGGGGAGTTTTTTTCAAAGCCACAGCTCACGCTGTGGCTTTTTTATTGACCGCAAAAGAAATTTCATGACAGCTGGTTGCTGGAAGCGGAAGACTTCCTGAACAGATCCAACGGCAGGCCCAAGAGCAGAAACGACAACATGCTTTGCAGCGCAATGGTTTTTATCTCCTGACAAGACAAAGCCGCATCCGATTGAAATCTGCAGAAACCAGAAAAGCTTGAGAGAATCTGATCAGCGTTGCTCAACCATCCGAACCACGCTCGCAATCGTCCAACTGTTCCTCTGCTGAACCGATGAAGCCCTGCATCCTGTTGATCGAAGACGACCAGGACATGCGCGACCTGGTGAGCGGCCATCTAGAGCACAGCGGCTTCGATGTTCAACGCGCAGACGACGGCATCAAAGGCCAAGCACTGGCACTTCAGTACATACCAGATTTAATCCTTCTCGACTTGATGCTGCCCAAAGTGGACGGCCTCACCCTGTGTCAACGCTTGCGTCGAGACGAGCGAACTGCAGGCATTCCAATTTTGATGCTTACTGCTCTCGGTGGGACCAAAGACAAAGTGAGCGGTTTCAACTCTGGTGCCGACGATTACCTCACCAAACCTTTCGACCTCGAAGAACTTCAAGTTCGAATCAAGGCACTGCTTCGCCGGAGTGATCGTGCTCCGTTGGGTGCCAGCAATCAGAACGAAATCCTCAGCTACGGCCCTCTCACTCTTGTGCCAGAGCGGTTTGAAGCGATCTGGTTCGATAGCCCAGTTCGATTAACTCACCTGGAATTCGAGTTGCTGCATTGCCTCCTGCAGCGCCACGGCCAAACAGTGGCCCCATCATTGATTTTGAAGGAAGTTTGGGGATACGAACCCGACGACGACATTGAAACGATCCGCGTGCACGTCAGGCACCTACGCACCAAGCTCGAGCCCGATCCCCGCAAACCTCGGTTCATCAAAACGGTGTATGGGGCCGGCTATTGCCTAGAGCTTCCCACCGGTGGACAACTCGATGATGTGGTCTCGCTCGCGCGGGAAGAGCGCAAACAGCAAGGCGATCGCGCTACTGCATAGGACCATTCACCTGGTCAGGCCGGGGCAGCTGTTGCATCTGCAGTGAGATCCAACAAGGCCACTTCCCAGGCCAGTCGCGGCTGGACAAACGACAACAGCTGACGCCGCAATATCTCCAGGCGTTTCAGGGAGTGAACGTCTCCAGAAGACGCCCATAGCGCTTGTTGCCACCAATCGATCAGCCACAGTTGCTGTTCACCGTCCAACGCCTCGCACACGTCCCGTGCCAAAGCGAGGGCATGCATCGGTTCATTGGGCAAATGCCGTAGACGAGGCATCAATTCCGTCGGAAGAGCTGCCCAGCGACTCCGATGCTCCAGTAACGCCCCAGGAGAGCCCGCCGCCATAGCCAAGAGCTCCGGCGGATCGTGTTCAACAGCATCCAAACGATGCAACACCTGAGCAACCGACGGAACATCGAGCCGGACAAACCGAATCAACTGGCAACGAGAACGGATCGTGCTGAGAAGGCGTTCAGGCGCAGCCGTTAAAAGGATCAACAATCCGTGGCCAGGCTCCTCCAACGTTTTGAGCAAAGCATTCGCCGCGGCTTCCGCCATTGCTTCGGCGGATTCAATCACCACCATTCCACGAGTGGATTCAACGGGCTGGCGAGCAAGTGCACGACTCACTCCACGAATCTGCTCGAGCCGCAACTGAGGTGGCGTTCGACGACTAATTCCAGCATCAACGGCCTCATCGCGCGTGAGAAGACGACCTTGATGCTGAAAGGTGGGCTCAACCCAGACCAGGTCTGGATGATTGCGCTCCTCAAGACGACGCCTTGCACGATCACACCCCCCCCCCCCACTCAACACTCCCTCGAGGAAACGCAGGGCCGCAAAACGTCGTCCTACCCCGTCGGGCCCAGCGAACAGGTAAGCGGGGGCAAGTCGGTTCTGTTGCAGGGCCGCTTCGAGCAAATGAACGGCTAACGGCTGCCCGACCAAGCCATCAAACAATTCACTCACTGCAGGGTCTCCCGCAGGGTTTGTTCCAACACCTGGCTGAGTTTCGACACGGACTGTTGTGCATCAATTTGAGACCAATTGCGTTGCTCGGCAAGGACAGCAAAACCATCAGCGACGCGACGCAAAAAGGCACGCCCCTCGGCCTCGATTCGATCCTCTTTCTCACCATGGCGACGCTGCAAGCTCACCTCCACCGGCACCATCAACCAAGCGGTGAGATCCGGCTCTAAACCAGTGGTCGCGATCGATTCCAGACGGGTAATCAGCTGTCGATCCAAGCCGCGGCCGTAGCCCTGATACGCAAGGGTGGATCCAGCAAAGCGATCGCTCAACACCCAATCTCCCCGCAGAAGAGCCGGGCGAATCACCGTATCCACATGCTGGGCACGATCCGCGGCATAGAGAAGAAGCTCCGCCGTCACAGATGGCACCTGATCGGCTTCGGTATGCAGCAACAACTCTCGAATCGACTGGCCCAAGGGAGTCCCACCAGGCTCACGGGTACAGATCAGTTGGGCCGTGGGAGGCATTAAGCCACTCGCGGGCAACCATTGAGCAAGGTGACGAATTTGAGTGGATTTGCCGCAGCCGTCGATCCCGTCGAGAACGATGAAGCGGCCAGTCATATCCGTAAAGCCAAAGCATTCACAACCACTGTGATCGAGCTCAGAGCCATCAACAGGGCCGCGAAAGGCGGTGAGAGCAACACGCCTTGAGTTGGCAGCAAAACACCGGCCGCGACCGGAAGAGCGATCAGGTTGTACCCAAAAGCCCAAAAAAGGTTCTGGCGGACTTTATTCAGAGTGCGCCGAGCCAATGAAAGCGCTTCGGGAAGGTTGTCCAAACGATCGCCAAGCAAGACCATATCGGCGGTGTCCTGCGCAATCTGGGTACCAGTACCGATGGCAATGCCCAAATCAGCCGCGGCCAAAGCAGGTGCGTCATTGATGCCATCACCCACCATCGCCACCCGCCCTTCTTGACGGAGCTGCTCCAATCGCTCGAGTTTCTGTTGAGGAAGCATCTGCCAACCGAGGTCAGCTTCGGCGAAGCCCAGCCTCTCCCCGAGGCGACGTACGGCCACTTCACGGTCACCACTGAAGATGGCGAGCTTGAGACCGGAGGCGCGGAGCCTCTCCAATGAAGGGGCGACATCAGGCCGTTGCTTGTCTTCAACTTGCAGTAATCCGACCAAAACCTGTCCAGCCGAAACCGCAACCACCGATCCCTGAGCCGCGGCCAACCAGGCCGTTGCTGCAGCGGAGAAGTCGACACCGAAACTTTGCAGCCAAGCGGGCTTGCCAACCCGAAGGTCACCGACCACCCCGTCCAGCTCACCCCAAAGTCCTTCCCCAGACACAGTGGATACACGGGTTACATCGATCAAGGCCAAGTCGCGCCGTTGCGCCTCTTGCAGCAGGGCATAGGCCAGCGGATGGCGGCTGCTCTGCTCCAGGCTCGCGGCCCACTGCAACAAAAGATTGGGATCTTCACCAAAAACGTCGGTGACCAGCGGCCGCCCCAATGTGAGCGTGCCGGTCTTGTCGAAGACCACCTGATCTAGGGCAGCTGCGGTTTCGATCACATCACCACCTCGAAACAACCAACCGCGTCTCGCCGCCAAACCGGTGGAGACGGTAATCACCGTGGGAGTTGCCAAGCCCAACGCGCAGGGGCAGGCCACCACGAGCACGGCAATGGTGAGCTGGAGCGCTAAGCCGATCGGCGTGGTGGCACCACTGCCCAATCCACTGTGATGGGACTGAGCGCTATGAACCATGCCATGGGCATGGGGCAGACCAGGAGCATTGGCCTGCAACACCTCGGGCCAATGGGACGCACCAAAGAGCCACCAAAACAAAAAGGTGGCGAGGGCCAAGGCCATCACGCCATAGCAAAACCGTCCTGCCACCCGATCCGCCAACCCTTGAATGGGGGCTCGGCGTGCCTGGGCCTGCTCAACCAACCGAATAATGCGAGCAAGGGCAGTGTCGGAACCCACCCGGCTCACTTCAAGAACGAGCGGCGCTTCCAAATTCAAACTGCCGGACGACAGCTCAGTACCAGGCTCCACTTGGAGAGGCATTGGTTCTCCGGTGAGGCTGGAGACATCCACCGCCGAAAGCCCCTCGCAAACCACTCCATCAACAGGAATGCGATCCCCAGCCAGAAGTTGGACGCGTTCACCTGGCCGAAGAGCTCCAACTCTGACCTCACGAATCTCACCATCCGTTAACACCAAACGAGCCGTCTCGGGCTGCAATTGAGCTAATTGCTGGAGGGCCTGCCCCGTTCGGAAACGAGCCCGTTCTTCGAGGAAGCGCCCCAAAAGCACGAATCCCAGCAACATCACCGGCTCGTTGAAAAAGCACGGCCAACCCACCGTGGGCCACACCAAGGCCGCCAAGCTGGCCAGATAGGCGCTGCCCACCCCCAGCCCCACCAAGGTGTCCATGCTCGGGGCACCAACACGGGCTGCTTTTATGCCCCCAGACAGGATCTGGCGACCTGGACCAAACAAGGCGACGGTCGCCAAGCCCGCGTGGAACGGGAGGCTGCCAATCACCGGCACTGACAATTGCCCGGCTTCGCTGAGGTGTCCCATCACCGACAGCAGCAACAGCACCAGCGCCACCATCAACTGACGCCACTGACGCCACCAACTCAGACCGGTGGATCCAGTCGCCCCCTTAAGACCCGGCTGAAACTCCAAGGAACGCTCACGGGCTGGGAATCCCCGCGCCGCCAAAGCCGCCAGCACCTCGTCGACATTGCCGTCGGACTCAGCCAAATCCAGCCAAGCAGCACGACTCACCAAGTTCACATCAGCCCGCTGCACACCAGGCTGCTCAAGCAACGTGCGTTCCACCGCGGACACGCAGCCGCCACACTTCATCCCTTCCACATCCAGGACGACGGTCTGCATCGCAGAACTCACAAGCGATCAATCGTTACGAGCACGCTAGGTCGGATGACAGGCCCGTCAGGATGGAGTGACATCAACCGGCGCGCCGTGCCCCGCAGCAACCGCAACGACAACTTCATCGACAAAAGCTTCACGGTGATGGCGGACTTAATCGTCAAACTGCTGCCGATTAATGCCCGTTCGAAAGAGGCCTACGTCTATTACCGAGACGGACTATCCGCCCAAAATGATGGCGACTACGCCGAAGCACTCGAAAACTACGACGAAGCCCTAAAGCTTGAAACAGACCCCACCGACCGCGGTGAAACCCTCAAGAACATGGCGATTATTTACATGTCGAACGGTGAGGAGGAACGGGCGATCGAGACGTACCAAAAAGCTCTAGACGAAAACCCAAAACAACCCTCATGCCTCAAAAACATGGGACTGATCTTTGAAAAGTGGGGCCGAATCGCTGAAGAAAGTGGTCAACAAGATGATGCAGATCGCTGGTTTGACCAGGCTGCAGACGTCTGGACTCAAGCGGTACGTCTCAATCCAGGCGGTTACCTCGATATCGAAAATTGGTTGAAATCCACCGGTCGCAGCAACGTCGACGTGTACTTCTAGTGGGCTAATTCGGCTCAGTCCGCACCTCATCACCGATCGCTAAAACAAGCGCCTCGGTGACATTGGAGGCCTCAAGCAAGGCCAGATCCAACCCGGAGGCCACTGCCCCTAAACCACTACCGGATGGGACGACTGCCCGTCGAAACCCCAGCCGAGCCGCTTCTTGCAAACGCAGCTCAAGTTGACCGACTGGCCTGAGTTGCCCTCCTAACCCGAGTTCTCCGATCAACACGGTGCCAGGGGGGAGTGTGAGGTCTCGAAAACTTGCCACCACCGCTGCTGCCACTCCAAGGTCGGCAGCTGGCTCCTCCACATCCAGCCCTCCAGCCACGGCGAGGTAGCAATCGAAACGGGACAGGGGAATGCCCATGTGCTTCTCCAACACCGCCAAGATCTGGTGCAAACGGTTGGTGCCGATGCCCGTAGCTGTCCGGCGCGGACTGGCGTAGCTGGTGACATTCACCAAAGCCTGAAGATCCACTACCAGGGAGCGGGTACCCTCACAGGCCACGATGGTCGCAACCCCTGATGCACGGGCATCACTGAGGAAAAGCTCACTGGGGTTGCCCACTTCTGCCAAGCCGCCGGCCTGCATTTCAAACAGGCCCAATTCATGGGTGGCACCAAAACGATTTTTCACAGCACGCAGCAGTCGATGGCTGGCAAATCGGTCACCTTCAAAGGTGAGCACCGCATCCACCAAGTGCTCAAGCACCTTGGGGCCCGCCAACATCCCCTCCTTGGTCACATGTCCCACGAGGAGAAGAGCCGTGTTCTGGCGCTTGGCCAAACGCTGAAGTGATGCGGCACATTCCCGCACCTGTCCCACAGATCCAGGGGCGCTCGTGAGGTTGGGGTCATGCAACGCCTGGATGCTGTCAATGATCGCGACCGCCGGTCGAAGCGCTTCAAGCTCCTCCAAAACCAAGTCAAGATCCGTCTCGGCCAGCAATTGCAAATCGGAGGTCTCCCCCGCCAATCGCTGCCATCGCAGTTTCACTTGCTGCGCAGATTCCTCTGCACTCACGTAAAGAACAGAGCTGTGGGCCGCCATGGCCGAAGCGCTCTGCAAAAGAAGGGTGCTTTTGCCAATACCAGGATCACCCCCCACAAGAACGAGTGAACCTGGCACCAAACCGCTCCCCAACACCCGATCAAACTCAGCAGAGCCCGTCGGCAAACGCTGCAGCGGTTGATCGTCCAACGAGGCCATCGCCGTCGAGCGTCGGGGCGAAGGAAGGTCCTTCTGGTCTGGAGCAGCACGGCGGCGGCGGCCATCGGTGGATGGCTGTGATTGCTCAACAAGGGAATTCCAACTCCCGCACTCCGGACAACGTCCAAAGAACTGTCGAGCCTTAGCGCCACAGGCCTGGCAGACAAAAATGGCGGTGGGCTTAGGCAATGCGAACTGTGAAGAAAGTTGCTGTTACGTGAATTAAAGGGGGGCTTCTCTTTTAAGTGTGACGAGACCCACGCTGCGCCACAGGCTTCATGACGGCCACGGCTCCCTCCAAGGAAACAATTCTCGTGGTCGATGACGAGGCCTCGATCAGACGGATTCTGGAAACCAGGCTCTCGATGATCGGGTACAACGTCGTGACCGCTTGCGACGGCACTGAGGCTCTGGAGTTGTTCCCCAACTGCATGCCGGATCTCGTGGTGCTCGACGTGATGATGCCAAAGCTGGATGGCTATGGCGTCTGCCAAGAGCTCCGCAAGGAATCGGATGTTCCGATCGTGATGCTGACAGCCCTGGGCGATGTCGCCGACCGGATCACCGGACTGGAGCTCGGCGCTGACGATTACGTGGTGAAACCATTCAGCCCTAAAGAGCTGGAAGCACGGATCCGCTGCGTTCTTCGCAGGGTGGAGAAGGAGGCCATTGCAGGGATACCCAACTCTGGTGTGATCCAGGTCTCCGACCTACGCATCGACACCAACAAACGCCAAGTGTTCCGCAACGATGAGCGCATCCGGCTCACAGGCATGGAATTCAGCCTGCTGGAATTGCTGGTCTCGCGTTCAGGAGAACCGTTTAACCGTGGGGAAATCCTGAAAGAAGTGTGGGGTTACACCCCAGAACGCCACGTTGATACTCGTGTGGTTGATGTTCATATCTCCCGCCTTCGTTCCAAACTGGAAGATGATCCTGCTAACCCTGAGTTAATCCTCACGGCTCGCGGTACCGGCTACCTGTTCCAGCGCATCATCGACTCCGTTGCTTCCGAAGGACCCTGATCCCTCCCAGGCCCCCGAGCCCAGGAGTAAAAGCACAAGGCCGCGGGCAATCCGCCGTCTTGTGATTTGGTACCGGCGGAATTCCGCCGTGACCACAATTGTTGATAGTGCGGCCAGCTCAGCATCTGCAGCCGGAACCGTTGCAGGCACTGTTGTGTCTGGTGCTGGCACCGTTGCCAGCAGTGTTCTGCAGCCCCTGGTTTTTGATCCTCTTCGCCGCCTGCAGGGTGGGAATGACGAAGACGAGATCAACGATGACGATCGCCTGTGGGTTGCCGTCGATGGGATGGGTGGCGATGACGCACCTGGCCCCATTCTCGAGGGGTGTCTCCAAGCGATTGAGCGCCTGCCCTTAAAAATTCGATTTGTTGGCGAGCAGGATCGGGTGCGAGCTGCTGCTGCCGACCTAGAACTCGAAGCCATTCTGGAAAAAGCTCAAGCGTCAGGCCACTTGGAGTTAGTGCCCAGCGGCCCTTCCATTGGCATGGATGACGAAGCGACAGCCGTTCGTCGAAAACGCGACTCAAGCATCAATGTGGCGATGGACCTGGTGAAGCAAGGTCGTGCCACAGCCGTCTACTCGGCTGGCAACTCAGGAGCAGTGATGGCCTCTGCGATCTTCCGTCTTGGACGACTCAAAGGAATCGACCGGCCTGCCATTGGTGCCTTGTTTCCCACCAAAGACCCCGGACAGCCAGTGCTTGTGCTCGATGTGGGGGCCAACATGGATTGCAAACCGACATACCTACATCAGTTCGCCCTGCTGGGAAACATCTACAGCCGAGATGTCCTTCAGGTGGAACAGCCGAGGGTTGGTCTCCTCAACATCGGAGAAGAAGAATGCAAAGGCAATGAACTCTCCTTAAAAACGTTCGAACTGCTGAAGGAGGAGTCCAGACTTCACTTCGCTGGCAATTGCGAAGGCCGCGATGTGTTGTCGGGTGAATTTGATGTGGTGGTTTGCGATGGGTTTACCGGCAATGTGCTCCTGAAATTCCTTGAGTCGGTGGGCAGCGTTTTGCTCGGGGTCCTGCGGTCAGAACTTCCTCGAGGACGTCGGGGCAAGGTTGGGTCAGCGTTTCTCATCAGCAACCTGAAACGCATCAAAAAACGCCTTGATCACGCCGAACACGGTGGTGCTCTTCTCTTGGGAGTGAACGGGATCGCCGTGATCGGGCACGGCAGCAGCAAAGCTCTTTCTGTCGTGAGTGCCCTACGCATCGCCCACTCCGCCGCAAGCCATGGCGTTATGGATGATCTGGCTGCATTGCAGAGCGGCTGTGATTGACTGACGCCAACTTGGATCCCATCGCTTTGGTCGAGCCGCTCCACAACACCAGCGGTGTGTTGCTCCGGGGATGCGGGAGTGCCACACCAACCCGATCGATCAGCAATGACGAATTGGGCAAACGCGTGGACACCAACGATGCATGGATCCGCAGCCGAACTGGCATTGCCGCCCGTCGGGTCGTAGGTGCCGATGAATCCTTAGGAGAGCTGAGTGGTTTAGCGGCAGAGCGAGCCCTGGAGATGGCGGGCTGGAAAGCGGACAGCCTCGACTTGATCGTTCTGGCCACATCCACCCCTGACGATCTTTTCGGTTCCGCCCCGCGTCTACAAGCCCGCCTTGGGGCTGTTAACGCCGTGGCCTTTGATCTCACCGCTGCCTGCAGTGGGTTTCTGTTTGGCCTCGTCACCGCAGCTCAGTACATCCGCAGCGGTGCCATGCGCCGCATCTTGGTCGTCGGTGCTGATCAACTCAGCCGCTGGGTGGACTGGGATGACCGTCGTTCCTGTGTGCTCTTCGGGGATGCCGCCGGAGCCCTCGTGATCGAGGCATCGACCGACGGCACAGACGATCTAGAAGGATTTTTGTTGCGATCCGACGGAAGCCGTGGAGCGGTCTTACAACTCCCACAGGTGACAGAACGGTGCGAACTGATCGGAGATGCAAGCCATCAACAAGGGGGGTTTGAACCGATCCAAATGAACGGCCAAGAGGTCTACAAATTCGCTGTTCGAGAAGTGCCGGCCATTCTGGCGTCGCTGCTGAACAGCACTGGGACCAGCCCAGAAAGCATCGACTGGTTGTTGTTACATCAAGCCAACCAACGCATCCTCGATGCCGTCGCAGAGCGTTTCAAGATTCCAAACGAACAGGTCCTGAGCAACCTCGCCTTCTACGGCAACACCTCTGCTGCAACCATTCCACTGATGCTGGATGAAGCGGTACGCGATGGTCGAATCCAACCGGGGCATCGCATCGCCAGCAGTGGCTTC
>QCVC01000046.1:0-10492 GCA_003210515.1 Synechococcus sp. AG-683-B21
GCGCCTCGGCAGCAAGGTGCAACTCGTTGGTGACGACCTATTCGTCACCAACACCAGGCGACTTCAACAAGGAATCGACAACAACACCGCAAATTCGATCCTGATCAAGGTGAACCAGATCGGTTCGCTCACCGAAACCCTGCAAGCCATCGACCTAGCAGGTCGCTCTGGCTACACCAGCGTGATCAGCCACCGCAGCGGTGAAACCGAAGACACCACCATCGCTGACCTGTCGGTTGCCACTCGGGCCGGCCAAATCAAGACCGGTTCTCTGAGCCGCAGCGAGCGGGTCGCCAAATACAACCAGCTCCTGCGCATCGAGGACGAACTCGGCAGCCAAGCGGTGTATGCAGGGGCCGTGGGCCAGGGCCCGCGCGGCAAAGCCTGATCGACGACCGCCTGTGCAATTAGCGGTTGGAGCCAGGCAACTGTTCCAATCGCTGGTCGCGCCGCATTCTCATCTGCATTCGAAACCAGCCCAACCCCACAGGAAGCGTTGCCGCAGCCGGCAAGATCGACCAGAGAGGACGAGAGCTAGCACCAACAATGGCCGTTGCCAGAGCCAAACAGCCCAGGAGAACGGCTTGGCCAATCGACTGTTGCGCAACGATCATGCGCCGGAACTGACGATCGGACTCACCGAGTCGAACCTGGAGTTGCAGATCGCCCTGTTCAAGACGCTCCAAGCTTTCGTCCAAGCGCCTTGGGATGCCAACAGCTTTGCTGCTTAGGGCTCCCACCTGGCGCCCCAGCTCATTGAACAGATCATTCGTACCGGATCCACTGGACGTCATCAGAGGGAGTAAGTAGGGCTTGGCAATCGAGACAAGGCTAAAAGCCGGATCGAGGCTTCGGCCAACGCCCTCAAATGTGGAGAGCGCCCGCATCACGAAGATCAACTCAACTGGCAACCGAAAGGGCTGGCCATACACAAGGTCGTAGAGATCGCCCGACAGCTTGTCGATCACGTTGGAACTGAATGGAGGCGTCAAAGCGTCCTGCAGCATCACGCGCACCAACCGCCGGACGGGGCCCACATCAATCTCAGTTCCGATCAATCCCGCCGCCTGCAATTCAGTCACCAAGGCAGCGGAATCCCTGGCTGCGGCAGCGCGCACCATCGATCCAAGTCGGCGACGTAGTCCATCCGACAACACTCCCATCATCCCGAAGTCGTAATAGATGAGGGCGCCGTCGCTCGCGACAGCAAGATTGCCAGGATGGGGGTCGGCATGAAAAAAGCCGAACCGCACCAGCTGTTTGAGATAACTCGCGGCACCGATTTCGGCCACATCGGAGGGATCGATGCCCGCCTCAACGATCGCCTCGCGGTCATTGATTTTGATCCCAGGCAGGTAGTCCAAACAGAGCACCCGACGGGTGCTCAACTCCCAAATCACTCCTGGAATACGAATCTGTTCGTCGTCAAGAAACTGTTGACGAAACCGAGCCGCATATTGCGCTTCAACCCGGAAGTCGAGCTCACGCAACAACACACGCCGACACTCACGGGCCATGGCAGGCCAATCACGACCCCTTCCCCAACTGGGATGACGCTGCAACACCGCCGCCACCTGCTGCATCACATCGAGGTCGAGGCGGAAGCGACGATCCAGCCCTTGCCGTTGCACTTTGAGCACCACCTGCCGACCACTGCGCAAGCTCGCGCGATGCACTTGGGCAAGAGACGCTGCTCCCAAAGGTTGTGGATCGAGATCAATCACCTCGGCGCAGCGCTGGCCGAGCTCCTCCTCCAACACCGTCTGAACATGATCGAAACTGAAGGCCGGCACGTTGTCTTGAAGGGACGCCAGCTCACTCACCCACCCGGCTGGAAGGATGTCGGGCCTCGAGGACAACAGCTGTCCAAGCTTGATAAATGCTGACCCCAATTCCAACAATTGACGGGTCAGCCACTGAGCGCGTTGTTGCTGACGTTCAGCGCGGCGCTCCCGTGTCGCACCACCGCGATAGGTCCAAGATTGGCCGTCCCACCAGAGCAACACCAAAAGGGTGAGAACGGCACGCCAAATCACCAATGCACGGATGGCCCGCTGCAAACCAAACGCGATATTCAAACGACGCATTAAGAACGCGCCTCGATCCGCTGACTGAGGTCAGCAACGCTGGCGCGCAAACGATCAATCACCTGCTGTGGGGATTCAGTCGTCGGTCCCTGCATCGAATCAGCATCAGACTCAACAGGGGAGGCATCACCACGTTCCAAGCGCTCGGCTTCTTCACGCACTTCTTCTTGGAATAGCTCCCATTCCTGGCGGAGCCGCTCGGGAGCGTCCTTCGCAAAAATCGCTAACTCAGCGGCCGTGTCGGCCAAACCATGGCCAACCCGAGCACCGATGCGATGAACTGCGGCGCGTATCAAGGCGTCCGGAGAGCCCATGAACCATTGGCGTATAGGGAAACTGTGGCAGATCTAAGGATCGACTGGCCGATCTAGGGCTGCGATGGAGGCATTAATGGTTGAAGTGGAAGCAACCGTTGGGCATCGTTCTCTGACACAAAAGCCGGAGGGAGGACCTCAGGGGGGGGGGGCAGCAGAACAGATGCGGAGTCTGGCTCTGGATCCAGGTCGGGAATCAATTCTGTCGACATCGCAGATGGCGCAACATCAACATCGGGGTCAGACCAGGCTGGTGCCGTCCAGGTCTTGTCTGCCGATGCAGGGAGCTGTAGAGCCAGGTTTGCCTCTGAAGCAGTGTCAACGGGCGGCGTGGTGGCCGCGTCTAGCTCCGGGGAGGCAAGCTTTCGGGCGGCTAAATCGACCGGCAAACTGGCGTCACCCTGGTGGATCGAACGCAGCGTCTGCAGGGAATCGCCAGGGAAGTAAGACGGAGCAAAACGCTGGCTCTGGGCAGGTTTGATGTCGCTCTGCAGGCTCACCACGCGATCGGTGATCCCAAACCCCATGGCGAAACAGCACCCGGCCACCAATGGACCAACCCAGAAACGAGGCCGTCCCACGACGGTCGATTCAACTGGCTGGGATTGATCCATCAAAAAAAGAATTCAACAAAAACCATTCTGCCAGAGATACGAACGCCAAACCGCATTCAGAAGCACAAAAATAGCGAAAAAGAACGTACACTCACCATAAAACTATTTTGACCATATTTCCTGCTTAACAAATCTAATAAATAAATTTAAATTGATTCAAATTAGCTAACGCGAATTCTTGCTCTACAGGAATCAGTTGAGTGGTATTCATTACTATGATGAATATCCATCCAGCTTTTTAAGTAGTGGGATCGATTTCGATATGACAGAATGGCTGAAATTAAATCATGATCAAAATCAGAATCTTCCTTACTGATAAGATTTGCGTGCATTAGTGCAAGCACCGCATGAGTGATATAGAAATTTCTTAGGCGAATTACACGAATACTCACGTATATTGCCATTCTTTTAAGTGCACAAACAAAAACTCAATTTCGCAGAGCTCTGCTAATCAGCAATGAATATTCCTAGCAAGCACACCTATACTGAGCTCCTTCCAACCAGTGAAGCACTTTCTAAGTAATATTTGCATTTCAATGAACACTCTTAAGGAATTTCTAGCTCTCTATCTGTAGGGATGGGACCAATATTGCCTTCATTTGCCTTTGCTCGACAAACCGGAGTAAGCAACATCTACAATTGCGAAGGGTGTTATAGAGATGTTCCACTGACAATTGAACCTTCGAAAAGCAGCAGCAACTAGTCTCTTAAATTACGTAGCATGATCGGCAATTTTTCAGTCGCTTCATTTAAATAATGCTTGCCTAGTACAAAGCACCAATAAAGACCAGAAAGCTTTGCATCAATTTATTCAACCAATCTATCTAGATATTAGCTTTAAACCTGAGATATCAAGTCCATTTTTTATTCTAAATATAGAGGGATAATATGACTGCAGAGAAATGCCTGATTGATCAATCAATTCATGAACCAGTTCACAGAGGTTTAAATTGTGTTGGAAGTTATTTGCAAGATGAAGATTTTGCTCCTTCAGCCCGGAGGGGATAAATTGAGGGTATTGAAATGACACTGGCTCGCAAAATGTAATCTCTAAAGATGACGTTATATCACTTAATTCGATTAAAAATTTGTTAAATTCATGAGGCAGATAAGAAATTTGCTCGATACTTGTCAAAGTAAAAAGAGAGACTATTTTGCCTGCCAATAATGGCAAAAGCTCTGGAATTGAAGACATCGGATCATAATAATTAAATAGAATATTCTTACTGCGTGGATAATTCATCGATTCAAAGATATCCTGCGATATTGAAAGTCCGTTTTTATTGCATTCTGCATTCACATAAAGTGTCTTGTGCGGTGCATTAATAAATGAACCATTAAGGACTCTAACTAAATTATGACCAATTCCACCGCCTAACTCAATTACAACGTCTGGTTGATGGGTGCTTGAATCGAAAACATACTTCAGGCAACTACTGGATTGCTTACCGTGGAGTAAAGCTGACTTAACACTTGAATCAATCTGAAATTCGCTAATTTCAGTATAGGTAAAGCAGGCCTCTTTCCAAAGTCTAAAGTTTTCTGCTATTTTTTCTTCAAATGACGCATTAGCCACATAACTAATTTCCTTACATACTAACCACCACGAGTAACATAAAAAATCCAACTTGTGTTTAATGTTCATTTTTTTATGCCCTTTATGTATTTCCAATGCAAGCTCATTGCAAAATAAATAATATCATACTTGTTTGATACTATTTCATGTCTTTGGATAGACATATTATTTTTTGTTGGCAGATCGCATCCTACCCCCCCTGCGCATGAATATTGACTTCTCCTTTCTTCTAAAAATATCTTATTCATTCATATGGCTATTTGCCTATTTTTTTGATTTCTTACATACTTATCAAAGTACTCATGGAAAATCATTGAGGCGCGAATAGCCACACTCAACAAACCCTGTTACAGACAGAAAGTTAAATCATCACTCTTACTAGGTAGTGTAGTCGGCATTGATGCGCACATATTGATCCGACAGATCGCATCCCCAAGCACAACCCATGCCAGGCCCCTCACCGATTCCGAGACGGATCTGAACAATGTCCTGGCGAAGGACGTCACTGGCAGCTGCACGATCAAACACCACAGGTTGTCCCTGATCCATCAATTGATAGGGGCCAATCCAAAGTTCAACAGCTTCGGGGTCAAACGCGACATCAGCCCGACCGGCCGCCGCAACGATCCGCCCCCAATTGGGATCACGGCCATGCACAGCTGTTTTCACAAGGGATGACCCACAGATCGTCCGCGCCACGCGCAACGCCGCAGCCTCATCCACAGCACCATTCACCTGAACCTCCATCAAGCAGGTGGCTCCTTCGCCATCGCGGGCAATTGCTTGCGCCAATTGCTGCATCACCCGCGTTAGGCCCGCCTCCAAATCGGCATGGTGCTCTACAGCCAAGGGCGCTCCAGCGCTGAAGGCCAACACCGTGTCGTTCGTGCTGGTGTCGCCATCCACGGTGATGGCATTGAACGAGCGCTCAACCGCTCGGCGCACCATCCCACGCCAAATTGCTGCATCCATGCCGGCATCGCAGCTGAAGAAGCCGAGCATCGTGGCCATGTTCGGATGAATCATTCCGGAGCCCTTGGCCATCCCGCCAATCCGCACCGTCCGTCCGCCCAACTCAGCCTGAACAGCCGCCTGTTTCTCCACAAGATCTGTGGTGAGAATCGCCTGCGCAGCAGCGGGCCCACCGCTATCCGACAAAGCTGCAATCAGAGACCCCAGGCCGGACAACAGCGTTGGCATGGGGATCGGCACTCCAATCACACCGGTGGAGCAGATCAACACGGTGTCGTGATCAAGGCCCAGCTGATCTGCAACGGCTTGCGTCGCTCGCTGACTATCCAACAAGCCACGGTCGCCAGTACAGGCGTTGGCCTGGCCCGAGTTGATCAACACGGCTCGAGTCCGACCGTCTTGGCTGGAGAGCCGATCAGCACAGAGATCCACACAAGCGGCCCGCACCACCGACGTGGTGAACGTGCCCGCACACACCGCTTCGTCTGGGGCGAGGATCAAGGCCAGATCTGGGCGACCCGAGGGCTTAAGGCCCGCCACAACCCCTGCCGCCTCAAAACCGTTCGGCGCCGTGACCCCACCATCGATGGGAGACCAAATAGAAGCCATCGCTTCGGCCGCGTCGGCAAGAGAGACTTCACTCATCTTCCACCGCCACCATGACGTTTGGCGATTGGCCGCCCCAGAGACGCATCGGGCTCACCGGTGGCATTGCCAGCGGAAAAAGCAGTGTGGCGGCGTTACTCGAAAAACGAGGCTGTCCTGTGCTGGATGCAGATCTCTATGCACGCGAGGCACTCGCTCCAGGAACGTCTGCAAGCAAGGCTGTTGTGGCGCGCTACGGCAAACGCGTCGAAAAAGATGGAACGTCAGAGATCGACCGTGCTGGCCTGGCCGCAATTGTGTTCAACGATCCCAACGAACGGAGCTGGCTGGAACAACTCGTGCATCCGATTGTGCAGCGACGTTTTGATGACGCACTTCGATTGTTGCCAGACGCCCCGATCGTGATCCTGATGATTCCACTCCTGTTTGAAGCAGGCCTCGAGGCGTGGTGCAGCGAAATTTGGGTAGTCCGCTGTACAGCGCTCCAGCAAAGAGAACGCTTGATGGCACGCAACAACTGCACGGAAGCCGAAGCCATACAACGCATCGCGGCGCAATGGCCGATCGACATCAAGGTGCAACGCGCTGATTCTGTCATTAACAACAGCGGTCGGATCGACGACCTACACGATCAACTTGATGCACTGCTTTAAGTCAAATCCAACAATCAACTCAGCAAGTTGTCTATCAACCCTGATCAACACATCGCCACGAACCATGAATGCCTATGGCTATCCATTACGTCCCGTCCTTTCACGGAACCACTTGGTAATCACCCATTTACTTCCAACATCAACCGGAATGGCTTCATGCAATGTGTTCCGGTTTGGGGTTCCATCTTCTTGAAGATTGTTCCAAGCCAACCCCAATCCGGGTCGTGGGGTAAACCGTTGACCCAGATGTTGAAACCAGGTCTCACCGCCCGATTCGACTGCATTGAGATACACCATCACCGTCCAGGTTCGCTGCCCACCATTCCTGGTGTTGTGATCAAACTCTTTGGTACCAGGTGAGAACCAATCAGTGTGTTGCTTGAAATACTCACCCGGGTCATATCGCTGCCCCTGAATCGGTTCCGAAAAACGTGGATCAACCCCCAACAACTCCGCGAAGCGTTGATCCAAGCGGCGAGACAGCACGGGATGGTTATGACGCAGATGGCACGTGCGACTAGTGCGGTAGTCGTTGCTGCCACGGGTCACAGTGGATGGCAATAACGCCGAGTTGATCGCCTCAATCAACTCTTGGCATTCCAGAGACGACAGCAAAGACGGCAGTTCATACAGCTGGGCTTGGGGGGTTTCCGCACGAACAGCACGGGGCCGATGCTGCGGATCCGTGATCGGGGCGTTGAACCACTGCGACCACCCTGGCGGCTTCAGCCCATCGGAGGAGATCGGTGCAGCTCCGTTCTGAGCAGGGGTCTCGAGCACAGCATTGATCGCCACTAAGGAATATCCCTGGGCGACGGCGCGGTCAACAATTTCTTCACGCGCACAACCACGATCACGGTTGTGGATGAGCCACTGGCGCCATGCCTTCGGAATGGCGCGGATGGACGTCATCCTCCCTTGAGTTTCTGGCTCAAGATTTGATTCGCCAGCTTTGGATCCGCCTTACCACCTGTCTTCTTCATCAGTTGCCCCACAAAGAAGCCTTGCAGTTTGGTTTTACCGCCACGGAACGCCTCAACCTCCTCTGGATGGGCGCCCAACAGCTCATCAACAATCGCTTCGATCGCCGCCGGGTCGCTAATCATTCCAAGGCCGCGTTCATCAACAATTGCCTTGGGTGATCCGCCCTTCTCCAATAATTCCGGCAGGATTTCCTTGGCGATTTTTCCGCTGATTTTTCCGCCATCAATCAGCTGAACCATTTCCGACAACTGCTCCGGACGGAACGGCAATGCCGCAAAACTGAGGCGATTGCTGTTGACGTAAGCCGCAAGATCACCGGTGATCCAATTCGCTGAGAGCTTGGCGTCAGCTCCAGCATTCACCACCGCCTCGAAGTAATCCGCCATCTGGCGCTCGTCAGTCAGCACCCGGGCGTCGTATTGGGACAAGCCCAAGTCGTCGGCATAGCGATGACGCTTCGCGGCAGGCAGCTCAGGCAATTCAGCCCGCCAGCCCTCACGCTGTTCGGGACTGACTTCAATGGGACCGAGATCAGGGTCCGGGAAATAGCGGTAATCACTGGCGCCCTCCTTGCTACGCATGCTCTTGGTGAGCTGCTTGCCTTCATCCCAAAGCCGGGTTTCTTGCACCACGGGCTCGCCCGTCTCATAGGCCTTCACCTGGCGTTTGATCTCGTAATCAACAGCCTTCTGGATGGCGGAGAAGGAATTCATGTTCTTGATCTCGACCTTTGTGCCAAAGGGAGCATCTGGACCTCGACGCACCGAAATATTGACGTCGCAGCGAAGGGAGCCCTCCTGCATGTTTCCGTCGCTCACGCCCAGATAGCGCATAATCCGCCGAATTTCAGAGGCGTATTCCGCAGCTTCACGGCCTGTGCGTAGGTCGGGCTTGCTGACGATTTCAGCTAAGGCCACGCCGGCACGGTTGTAATCCACCAACGAATGGGTCGAACCGGCCAGGCGATCACTGCCGGCGTGCACAAGCTTGCCCGCGTCCTCCTCCATATGGAGCCGTTCGATCCCAATCGTTTTGAGATAGGTGTCTTTTCCTTTCTCAGCGACTTCCACCTCAATCCACCCCTCTTCGGCGATCGGTTGGTCGAACTGAGAGATCTGATAGTTCTTGGGTAGATCGGGATAAAAATATTGTTTGCGATCGAATTTGCTGTGCTCTGCAATGTTCAAATTCAGGGCCATCGCTGCCTTCACGGCGTACTCGAGAACCTTCTGATTCAGCACTGGCAAAGTGCCCGGCAGGCCGCACACCACGGGGTCGATGTGCGTGTTGGGCTCGTCGCCAAAGGTGGTTGATGCCGCCGTAAAAATTTTGCTGTCCGTGCCTAACTGCACGTGGGTCTCAAGACCAATAACGGCCTCCCAGGGGAGTTGGGTTGCTGCGTCGGCCATGCGTCCGCGGTATGAAGCTGATATCTGAATCCTATGGAACCAGCCCCGTTCTCATCAGGATTGACATGGGCCAATGGACAGAATGACGCCTGCATCAGCTGATTTTTTAACTGCGTACAGCGGCCTGAACCGTCTGCTGAACAGCGGTTTCAAAGCACTCCACTGCCAACCATGACCACAACACCACCGATTGTTGTGCTGGGAGGAGGGTTGATGGGCCTAGCGATCGCCCATCAGTTGGCCCGACGTGGCCATGCAGTCCGCGTCATCAGCCGCAATCGGAATGAAGCCGCAGGCTTCGTGGCGGCGGGAATGCTGGCACCCCACGCAGAAGGACTAAGCGGCCAGTTGTTGACGTTGGGGCAGCACAGCCTTGCGCTGATCCCGCAATGGGTCGCCCAGATCGAACACGACAGCGGGCTCACCTGCGGTTTGCGGATGAGTGGGATTGTGGTGCCGTTCGCGACGGAGGACGACAGCAGGCGCTACCCGACGGCCGCCCTTGGGCAATCGCTCAGCCGTAAGGCTCTGGAGCAAGAAGTGCCTGGATTAGCCTCCCGCTGGCAGGCAGGCCTGCTGTTCGAACAGGACGGTCAGATCGACAACCGCCGCCAATTGATGCGGGCCCTAGAAAAAGCCTGCGTGTCCCTTGGCGTGCAGTTCCTAGAAGGGGCAGAGGTGCAAGCCCTGAGTCGCCACAACGACAGCCAAGAGCTCCAGCAGATCACCGTGCGCACCGCCGAAGGGGAGGTGCAGCAGCATCCCTGCCGAATGGCGGTTTTATGCAGCGGCGCTTGGAGCCAAAAACTGGTCCCAGAGCTCCCGGTCTTCCCCGTGAAAGGCCAAATGCTTTCCCTACAAGGACCTCGCAAAGCACTGAAGCGCGTGATTTTTGGACCCGGCACCTATTTGGTGCCGCGGGAAGACGGTCTGATTGTGGTTGGGGCCACCAGTGAGCGCAGCTCCGGGTTTACGGCTGGACTGACCCCAGATGGACAAGCACAGCTTCAAGCCGGAATCCAAGACCTTTTACCCATGGCGGGAACCTGGCCACCAATGGAGCGGTGGTGGGGATTTCGACCGTGCACCCCCGACGAAGGGCCCTTGCTTGGTCCAGGACCGATCCCTGGGCTCTGGCTGGCCTGCGGACACCACCGCAATGGTGTGCTGTTGGCGGCCATCACAGCTGATTTATTGGCCACTGCCATAACAGGCGAGCGGCCTAATGCCGCTGACGAGGACCTACTCAAGGCATTCCATTGGGAGCGGTTTAAAGG
>QCVC01000047.1:0-9938 GCA_003210515.1 Synechococcus sp. AG-683-B21
AATAACTAAATTCGTCTTCCCGCTCATGCCTGCATGCACTGCATGGGCGGCCAGTTGATAGCAGAATATTGCGTCTGAAGCATTTGCTGGAACACTGCGGATGTGATAGCTAGGGTCAAAGTATTTTACGCTTATGTCTAGATCTGTTGCTCTAAAATACCCCTCTAGTTGTTGTTTTAGAAATAAACCTATGTCTTTTTTTATTAAATTTCCAGATATGTCTTTTCTGTCAGGTGCTTTTGAAAAGAGGTGTTGTCCAGCACCTTCTGCTACTACAATTACGGAATTTTGACGTTCCTTAAGTCTTTTTTCTAAGGCCTTAAAAAGTCCATCCTTTCCTTCCAGATGGAAATGCGTCTCTGGAACAAGACAGAAATCAACTACACTGTTTGCGAGTGTAGCGCTTGCACTAATAAAGCCTGAATCTCGCCCCATTAGTTTTACGATTCCGACTCCATTCTCTGCGCATATAGCTTCTGTGTGGGCGGAAGTAATAATATCGCTTGCGATTTGAACTGATGTTTCAAATCCAAATGTTTTCTCGACAAAACTGAGGTCATTATCAATTGTTTTAGGAATTCCCACAACACTTATAAGTAATCTACGTTTCTTTATTTCCTCTGCAATTGCATTTGCCCCTTTTAGTGTTCCGTCTCCCCCAATGCAGAATAATACGTTGATGCCTCTCGACATCAGTTGATCAACCATATCGGCTGGGTCTTGATTTCCTCTAGACGAACCTAAAATTGTTCCGCCTTGTTTATGGATTTGATCTATATTCTCAAGTTTCAAATTTATAGGTTCATGACGTGACTTTTTGCTTAATCCGAGGTATCCATAACGGATACCAACTATATCTTGAATGCCGTATTCAAGTTCAAGTACATTTACCAAACCTTTGATAACGTTGTTTAGGCCTGGGCACAATCCACCGCATGTAATTATTGCGGCTTTTGTTTTTTTTGGTTCGTGAAATAACTTTTCTCGCATGCCCGCTTTCTCGAAACTAGGAAGTTGTGCACAACTCTCTATTTGCCGGCGAATATTTAATACTTGACTTGAGAAAGCAATCCTTTCATTATCAGTTATGTATTCTTCCTTTTTTATTGGATTCGGATGATTTGGTACTCCAAGAAATTCTATGTTGAAATTAAATTTCTCTGGGTTTTTTAAAACTTTTTCGTAGATCATTGATTTGTCCCAATTATTTGTATTTTACCTGCCTCTGCTCTTGCCCGCAATGATTCAAACAATTGCGCTGTCCTTTGTTGTCAGCAGTTTTAAACCTCCTCTATCGGTCATTTTTTGATTTTTCTATTTGCCTTTCTCATTATTGTTGCTATATTGCTCTTAAATCCTATTAATTATATGAACCCTATTTCCATTTCTCAGCAGCTGATCTCCAATGCTGAGTTAAGTCAGTATTTTTCACCCGATGAAATATCTATTTTTTGTGGTTATCTTGAGGCACGCGATATTGAGGCTGACGCAATTCTGATGGCTGAGGGAGAGCCTGCTGATTGCTTGATGTATCTACTTGAAGGGAGAGTTCGGGTCTTGTCTGATAATACACAAATCAGTGTAATTAATATTGGCGGTTGTTTTGGCGAAAGTATGTTCACAGATCAAGGAATTCGTACGGCTAATGTCCAAGCAGTTGAAAACTGTACTGTTGGCGTATTTACATTGGAAGACTATTCAGCCTTCATTGCTCATAATTCTTGTTTGGCCATTAAATTCAGAAATTATTTTGTTGCTGTTAAGACCAGGCATGATGATCAAACACACGGTTTGTTGTTCAGAGATGATAAAAAATACCTTGCGTTAATTGCGCATAATGAAATGAAAAAATCTTTAGCTGAGTTTGTTCGTCTTCACGTTGAAGATATCGGTCGTTTCCCTCTTGTCGCTACCGGTACAACTGGAATGATGCTTTATAAGGAAACTGGCTTAGTTCTTGGGAAAAAAGTCGCCTCTGGTCCTTTAGGTGGTGATCAGGCTATCGGTACTTTGGTTTCAACCGACAATATTTGTGGGATTATCTTCTTCCGAGATCCTCTATCTGCCCATCCGCACCACGCAGATATTGAGGCTTTAGGGCGCCTCTGTGATGTCTACCAAGTTCCGTTCGCTACTAATCCTGGTACGGCAGAGGCAATCCTTAAGTATTTACAAGCTGGCGAAGCTCATGTTTCCATCGCAAATCAAGTTCTTGATAATTACCGGAACGGACAGAAGAAGGTTTTGAGCTCTCCCTAGCGCTCATTTTTTGGATGACGAAGGAAAATGTAGAGGGGTAAGCCTGAATCTTTTTTCTAGCGCTACCTGATCCAGGGACACTGATCTGCATAACGCCAATAGATCGATGCGTGTCCACTGGCAACTAGCTGTTGTTGGATGTTGGAGCCATTAACGAAGAGCTCTGCCACGGTTCGTCCATAACGATCATTGGTGATACGGCGGATGTTCACCTTGCGTCCGACCACCAGTTCTCTGAGGTAGTCACGTGCTTCTTTTGCTGGGATGGGGTCAGCGTTATTACCCCGTAACTCAGGAGTATCTATACAAGCCAATCTGATCTTTTCACCGGTGCTGCTGGTGCAGGTGTCTCCGTCGTAGCAACTGGTGATCACTACCTCGTCTGAGGTTTGACCCAGTGCGCCTTTCGGGAGCAGAAGCATTGCGAAGAGGCACAGCCCAAGGGATGCCATGCATGAGTGTGACCATCCCAGCCGTCGGTGAACCCGTGAGCTCTTCATCGGCTCATTCTTCTGTGTCTCGGCCTTCTACTCCGGCTCATGAGCCAATGTTTGCCCGAGTCCAAGCCATCCAATACATTCGTTTAGCTTCTTGCATTATGCAGTCATGACTTGTCCTTAGACGTGGCCTAGGGCCATACACATAAGGGTTTCTCTTTAGTCCAAACTGAATCCACTACCTTTGTCCACAATGATGATTTTGAATGGGGTTACAGGCTCCATAGGGGCGATGTATTGCATCTCTAGCTGTCTTCGTATTAATGCCATCTTTGACGCTAGTTGTAGAGCCTCAGTCACTGCAAGTAATAACTGACTGGGTGCGATTATTTACTTTAATTTGTATAGCTGTTTTCATTACATCTTTAACCTTCGTCACTAGTAGATAAAATAAGTCGAGCTACGCCACCCTTGAATTGAAGAGATAATTGCGGCTTATTTTGCGTTTGACTCTGTGAACTGAGTATATGCTCTGATGGTACATTGCCAAGATCAGCTACTCTTAGCTCCTTAGCTCTTTCATCATAAGTCATAAGTAATTATTTGAGGGTATAGGTTCCCTATATTGCACAGAAGATAGGAATCCTCCCTAATGTGAATTCAAGGAATCGAACCTTGATTTAGACACCAGTCATTCACTATCCAATTAAGGAATACCGCCACCGAGGTGGGCTTTTTTTATGGTTGATAAGGGAACCAGTCCACCCTCTGATTCACCAACGCGCATCACTGCGTTGGCAAAGACAACCTACTGGTAATGCTCCAGTACTAAGTTCACTTGAAGGTTGTTATTTATTAGTTCAATTCGTATCCTGCCTAGTTAAGTACAGTATTTAATGATGTCTGTTCAGTCACTCACTTCGTGAGCTCCTTCACTAAGACATAAGTAAATGAATGTCATCATAAATAGCCTTTACGTTTACTCGCTTCGCTCACTCCTCGCTACGGAATAAGTAAACAAGCATCTATGTCTATTGTTTGTCTACCTTCTTGATTTATTTACGCAATTAAAGATTGGTGTCATTAAGTCTTTCATCTAGCCCCCATGAATAGATGTCTTCTATTTCGGATTGGCCTACAAGATCTCCACCTTGATGATATGAAGGTCGTTGTTGGTATGTGGTCTGCTTTTTTGCATTCTCTGACGGCAAGCAAGGAAGCATTGGCATCACATCTCTCACGACTGTCAGCATAGTTGGATGAACTACTCGATATATTCTGTGCTTTGACCCTTTAGTGGATGGCATAAAACCCTCCAATTGAATAAATCCATTATCAAGCAAAAGCTCAATACACTCAATAACCTTTTGTTTTCCCATATGTAATTTATTAGCTATTCCCTTATGGGACCAGTTTGTAGTTCCGCCGCAATCTCTCCGCTTGATGCAGTGTCTTTTGTCATAACGTTGATCTTGATATGCAGATTGATAGAGAAGGCTATAAACAGCAACTGCTGCGTATCCAAATTCTGCCACTTCAACTATTGGTGGCACTGTGTCTTTAAGAATTACGGTCATAAGTGTATATATACTTGTGTTCTATATGGAACACTTTGATTAAAGTTTAGATGCTTGGTTTCATTAGTTTGTTTATTGAAGAAAAGCTTCTATGCGTCTTTTGTCGAGTCATAGCTGGCAGTTTTTTCTGTATACGGCAGGGCTTGCCTTCCCCCTGTATACGGCAGTGAGCTGTCCTTCCTTCCGTATACATGTGGGACCGTTATCTCCTTGTATACGGGTGGGATCAAAGTCTCTCTGTATACGGGTGGGCTTGCCTTCTCCTCCTTGAACGGGTGGGAGCTGGCTTCTCCATGTATACAACAGGGCTTGCTTTCTCCTCCTTAAAAGAGTGGGAGCTGGCCTTCCTTCTGTATACATCAGGGACCGCTATCTCCCTGTATACGGGTCCGATCGCTCCTTTGATTTAGGCATGAGACCGGTACGGCAATGCGACCTTCACTTGCCTCTTTCCCAGGACTAGAACGAGTTCAGAGAGAGAGGGAGAGATCAATGCTGAACGAACTACTCTTCACGCTGTTCCTCACGCAGGTCGGCACAGTCGCTGTAATCACCGCTTTCATCGTTGGTGCAATGGCTCTGTTTTATGCAGAGAGAAATGCTTTGGATAAATGTGATGCTGAGAAGCCTTTGGAAGACTGAGGTAAGTCGGTAGTCCGAATCAAAACCTTCGGCTTGCCTCATCCCAATGTTTCGAACGCCTGCGTCAGGGTTAGGTCATTGAAAAGGAGGACAAGATGAAAAAGATGTCTTGCTGGGGCTTTCCTTGGGCAAAGATCAGCCAATGCGAAATGCCTGATCCCTCGACCAAAACTAAAAAAGAGAATGGGTATTGGGAAAGGGCTTGCTCAGACAACCCGACCAAGCCTGGATGCAAGCTATACGACTCCTAGAAGGGTCCATATGGTGCCTGGGTGAGTATGATCAACGGATTGATTACTTGCGCTATTTGAGATGCCTTGCAGGCGATTCTGAGTGAATTAAGTTATTATTTAATGAGGCTACTTGATCCTTCATGCATACTGCATAACTTAGTGGACTTTGCTACCAGTCCTTCCAAATTCAAATTCGGTCAGCTCCTTAGCCTTCACAGCCATATCAAGACGCACGTAGTACTTCTCACAGACAGCAACTATGTGGTCTGGAAGCGTGGCCACTATGCGATGCAGAAATTAAATCGGCTCAATCAAGTAACCAGGTGTCAATCTGTTTCCATACAGAGGCCAATGCTCTTCTTAAAACCTCTGGGTCATATCCCTGTCCATAAACGTTAGACATCTGACTAATCGAGAGCCTGTGTCCAAGCAGTGCTTCGATGTGAGCAGGATCCACTTGATTGCTTCTACCCAAGTCTGTGATGCCATGGCGGAAGCTGTGGGTTGTCAGCTCAGGGTTGAGGCTCCTGAGCCTGATATTGATTTGAGATGCTGTCCCCCAACCATTTTCAAAAGGGAACTGCTTCAAAAGTTCCACAACCTTGGGCGGTAACGGGATGGTTCTGACAGAAGCTTTGTTCTTCGCGGTGCCGACAGCGACTTGCATCGTGCCGAACTCCAAATTGAAATCTTCACGCTTCCGATTACGGACCTCACTGATCCGAGTACCGCAATAGACCTGAATCAAGACAGGGATGAGCTGCCTATCCAAAAGCTTTGGCAAAAGCAGAGACAGATCTTTGTAGTCCTGTTCGATTGCTGTGTAGATGTGGTTTGCCTCTCCAGCGCTGTAGTCCGCACCATCGAAAGGGTTCATAGGCAGACCCCGGAGCAATCCAGACTTGATGCACTTAGTCACCAGCCCCGACAGCAATGAGCACTTGCTGTTGATGGTCTGACCAGTAAGGCCAGAGTCCTGCATTTGATCGATCCACTCTCTGATTGCTTCTGGAGTGGCTTCTGCAAGTTCGAAAGGACACTGCTTGATGGCGATGCCTACGTTCCTGTGCCAGCTGGCAGACAAAGGGGACAGGTTCTTTCTTTTACGTATGCGCTCAACCTCACGGATTAAATCGTTCCAAATGACTGGCACTTGCCTCTGGAACAGGGCTTGAGCGAGTGCCTGGGTGTTCGGATCGAAGTAATCCCCTGTCACTTCGTCTTGATACGGCTTGCCCGTGTATTGCTCAGCGGCGGTATGTATGTCGACAACATCCGAAAACTCAAGAAGGCTGGCGAACTCACTTGCCTCTCTCCACCTGGTCGCGCCTTGCTGCTTGGCCTTGTGCGCAGCCTCAAGTTCAGCCATTGCTTGGCCTGCTCTACGGTGAGCAACCTCTATGTCCTTGGTCTCTAAAGAACGCATCACACGCCTGCCGTCCAAGTGCAGCTGAACGCAATACACTCCGTTCGACCTTCTTTGGATTGGCTTCTTAGGTCTGCCCATGGCATCAGTACTGCGAGAGTTCTGCGACAGAGAACTGCGAGAGAGTCGTAAAACTCCAACCACATCCTGCTTCAGACTGGCTTCATTGTCATCGCAGCCATGACAGAAGTTCCTCAGCAGTCTGGTGCCCACCTCAGCCGTCGGGGCGTTGAACGACTCGACCTCCTACTCCTAACCGTTGAGGCCCTCGACCTCAACGGAGGTGAGGCAATGCTGTGGACCAGCCACCAGATGGGGCTTCAGGCCCAGTTTCCCAATCGAGTTGAGCTATGGAAGCGGCGGTGCCACAACCCGCTTCGCCGCACAACACGCAGGGAGCAACTCAATCCCGTGGATGCCGAATCCCTGATTTGCTTGGTGTGTGCCATGGCAGAAAGGCTGTATCCCATGCTCCACCAGCTGCTCTCCAGCCGTGAACCGGCTCAACTCACCCAAGAGCGCTGGATGTTGCTCAAAGAACGCCTGGGAGATCTGATCGAGGAACGTATGAATCTTCGACGGGGTGCTGTGATGCATCTTCTGAATCACGACAGCGAAGGGCCCCTTCACCGCCAACTGATCAACACCCTTGCCCTCTGTGCTGGCCCCGGTGGCATTGACAGACTTCGCGCCACGTTGCTCGACCCCACACCCTGAATCGCGCCATGCAAAAAAACACTTACCGCTACGAACAAACGGCCGCTCTTCTCCTGGTGGAGGGGTACCCAGATTTATCTGCCAGCCACGGCAGTGAGGCCATCGGGATTTTGTCCGCTTGGCGCCTGCAGCTCATCGGCACTCCGGAACTCGAGGGCACTCGCGACCATCTCGAGTCGTTAATGACAGCCGTGATGCCCTATGCGCGACACCAGTTGTCTGGTGTGGGGCGTCGCTTTGGTGCCAGCAGTAGCTTCGTTTCCATTGGCCCCATGGACTCGGAACCTGGCCATCAACTGGAACTGCGCAGCAGTCGTGAAGGGGTCGAACCACTGCAGATCAAGCTCGATGATGCTGACCTAGCTGATCTGGTGCGCTGCCTGGATCGGCTCCGTTTAGATGAGCGCGTCAAGCTGACCTGGACAATCCCGGCCGATCAACCGCTGAAACGTCAGGAATTAGTCGATCGCATTCCGCTACAACGCCGACTAGCCGCTCCGGTTCTTGGCGGATTTGCTCTAGCGGCAACGGTGGGCGTCGCCCTGCTTCAACCCTTACCCCCGATCGAAGAAGAGTCGACAAAACCCTTGGCCCCGGGGATTGAAACAGCACAACCCGATGCCGAACGTTGACGACAGACACTCAGCCTTCAGAATCGACAGAATTCGCACTTCAGTTCCAGAGCATGGGTGACAGCTGGTCGGACCTGAGACGACGTGTTGCCCGCATCGGAGCCTCTCTCGACGTGGTGGTTCGGAGCGATCCAGAGGTCTGTGGACTCAGTGGATTGGACTATCACCTCACTCTTCATCACAGTGGCTATGGCGATTGCACAGTGGGATGTCTCACCCTGATCAACTGTCCAAACGAACTGGTGCTGATTGAATTTGCACGCTGGATGCGTGGGGCAGGCCATACCCTCGAATCATGAATAGGCACGCTCGTACGTCCCATCGATCACAGCGGCGAGTTTTTCGCCCAAAACAGCCTTTTCCGTTTGTGATTGTGTTCCGGCAGCTTTCCGCCGGACTCTTGATGCTGGCGGCCGGCCTAGGCATTGCCTTCTTGCTCCAGCAATTGCCCCAACAAGTGGATGTTGTGCTGTTGGTCAGCGAGGCCATCGCCGACTTGATCCGTGGGATTCAGCAATTGCTCGAAGCCATGCTTGGGCTCGCAGCCGTTGTCGTCATTGCCGCGTTGGTCGTGCTCGCGAGCGTGCTCATCTTTGGCGGTATCTGGCGGCTCCTACGACTTCTACGCATGCTGCTGAGGCGGAATCCTCAAGGACGACGTTGAGGCGGGGCTAACGATTGCTGCATTCCCCAAAGCTCCGCCAGGGTTATCGAGGTTTGGGACCAAGGTGAAGGAGGAATTCCAGCAGCACGGTGGGAACGAGCTTTACAGCCGTTCCAACGCCTCGACGAAGCGGTCGTGAGCCGTGTTGTTGATCAGCATGGCGGCAAGGTTCAATTCTTGAGACGCCGGTCTGAGATACGTCACCCCTCTAATCAAAACGAAACTCCTGGAGAATTTGCGGTAACCATCAGCATTCCAACCCATCAGTAAAAATAGAAACTAAAGAGCACATAATTATCACTGAGGCTGAAACAATTTATGAACATGCACAGCAATGCAGCCTGAAATCAACTATCAACTCAGCAAGCGATTAGCCAACACATGTCAAAGAAAGACCATCGGAAAAATTTCGCGCATTCAAATCACGAAAAAACGACAGAAGGCGACATAGTTCGATACCAAAATTCGCAACGATTAAAGAAACAATTCTACGAAGATGAGCTCAACAAAGTACAAGCAGAGCTGGTAAAAATGCAATACTGGGTAAAAGCAACTGGATATCGGATTGTCATCCTCTTTGAAGGTCGTGACGCGGCAGGCAAGGGTGGTGCCATCAAACGATTAACAGAGCCAATGAATCCCCGAGGCTGCCGAGTCGTCGCGCTTGGGACGCCATCAGACCAACAGAAAACCCAGTGGTACTTTCAACGCTATGTTGAACATTTACCCTCAGCAGGGGAAATCGTCATTTTCGATCGGAGTTGGTATAACCGCGCTGGAGTAGAAAAAGTAATGGGCTTTGCAACCGAAAAACAGGTGGAGCAATTTTATGTGGATTGCCCACGATTTGAACAAATGCTTACCGAAGACGGAATTTTACTGCTCAAGTATTGGTTCTCTATTAATGACGAAGAGCAAGAAAAACGCTTTAAAGAGCGAATTGAGAATGAACAACGCCGATGGAAACTCAGCCCAATGGATATCGAATCTAGAAACCGTTGGGTTGATTATTCCAAAGCAAAAGACGCCATGATGGCGCATACCCATAGTGCCGAAGCTCCCTGGTTCACGATCGAGGCCGATGACAAACGTCGCGCTCGTTTGAATTGCCTCCACCATGTGCTGAGCAAAGTGCCCTATCAAGACATGACGCCACCTCCAATCAAGCTGCCCAAGCGCCCAAACCAAGGGACCTATCAGCGACCACCGATTAACGAACAGTTTTTCGTTCCAAACCACTACCCATATGGAAGTGAATAGTGTTCAGGTAGGGAAATAACGATTCTCTGATCGTTTGTATCAGTGGTGAATCCAAAGCAAGGAAAGAAGCCTGCGACACCAAATTTCGATA
>QCVC01000048.1:0-9784 GCA_003210515.1 Synechococcus sp. AG-683-B21
GTCGCTCCTCTGGTGGCGGTGGCACTGGTGCCAGTGGTGGTGACGATTTCTCTGGTTACGGCGGAGCTGAGGGCTAATCGCCCCCCCAGCCTTTTCGCTTAGAGGCCGGCGTCTTTTAGTTGACGTCCGGCCTCTTCCAAAATGTTGAGATCGGTGCCTTTGCGTTGGGATCGTTCGCCGAGCTCGCGACGCCAATGGCGTGCACCGGGGACGCCTTCAACGAGTTGAACCAAGTGTCGGCATAGATCCCAAAGCCGACCTCCTCGCTGCAAATGCAGCGCGGCATGGGGAATCAAGCCTTCAACCACATCCGATGCCAAGAGTTGGCGTGGAGGTTCTCCGTAGATCAAATGGTCGATGTCTGCCCATCGCAAGGGGTGGGCGTAGGCGGCTCGGCCAACCATCGCTCCATCGCATTCATGCAGGGCAGCTAAACAATCTTCAGGTGTTTCGAGGCCACCATTGAGTTCGATCAATAAATCTGGGCGACGTTGCTTGAGCGCGACAACGCGCTCATGCTGCAGTGGCGGGATGGTTCGATTTTGTTTGGGGTCTAAACCTTCCAACCATGCTTTTCGCGCATGAACGGAAAACCGTTGGGCTCCGGCCGCCGCCACCCGATCAACAAAAGCGGTGAGCAACTCGTCGTTATCCAGATCGTCAATGCCAATCCTGTGTTTCACGGTCACGGGTAGTGCAGTGGCTTGACCCATTGCCTCAACACAGCGGGCCACTAAATCGGGATCGGCCATTAAGCAGGCCCCGAAGTTACCGGCTTGCACTCTTTGGCTTGGGCACCCCACATTCAGATTGATTTCGTCGTAGCCCCAGTCCAAAGCGAGGCGGGCAGCATCGGCAAGAAGCTTGGGATCATCGCCACCCACTTGCAGAGCAATCGGGTGTTCGATGGGATCGAAATCCAGAAGCCTGTCGCGTCGGTTGGTGTAATGCAGGGCTTGAGCAACAACCATCTCCGAGTACAGAAGGGCTCGACGGCTGATCTGTCGCATCAGCACGCGAAAGTGCCGATCCGTGCAATCGAGCATTGGCGCCACGCTGAAGCTGTGGGCAGCAACGGTTGCTGGACTTCCAACCTCGGTCATAGATCCATTAGAACCGCTTGAGTTCCCTGGTTCAGAACTGATGACCAATAGTTCGGCTGTTCTGTCCCGTCGTTCCTTGATGTTTGCTGCACTAGCTGGTGTTTTTGGGAGTCTGTGGCGGCCCAAAACGGTTCTAGCGGCCTCGAAGGCCAATGATCCTCAGTGGGATCTCAGCCCTGAGGTTTGGCGAGAGCGTCTATCGCCCCAAGCCTTTGACGTCCTCCGCAACGAGGGCACTGAGCGTCCGTTTACAAGTCCGTTGAATGATGAAAAACGCAGTGGTAATTACCACTGCGCCGGATGCGATTTGGCGTTGTTTTCATCGGAGGGAAAGTTTGATAGCGGAACGGGTTGGCCCAGTTTTTGGCAACCACTCAGCGAAGCGATCGAGACGAAAGTAGATTTCAAATTGATTGTCCCGCGCACGGAATATCACTGTTCGCGCTGCGGTGGACATCAGGGCCATGTGTTTAATGACGGACCCCGACCAACTGGAAAGCGTTACTGCAACAACGGAGTCGCCCTCGTCTTCCGCCCCGCAACCTGAAGCAGCGGACAGCTGGAATCTGGTGGTGATTGGTGGTGGCGCCGCTGGATTTATGGCCGCCATCACCGCTGCTGAGCAGGGCGTCCCGAGCGTGCTCGTTCTGGAGGGCACCCCAGAGCTCCTCAACAAAGTTCGAATCAGTGGTGGTGGTCGCTGCAACGTCACCCACGCCTGTTGGGATCCGGCGGAACTTGTCGGTCATTACCCCCGCGGTCAGAGGGCACTGCGAGGAATGTTCAGTCGGTTTGCTGCAGGAGATGCCATCGCTTGGTTTGCCGATCGAGGTTTGGTTCTCATTGAGGAGGCGGATGGTCGGATGTTTCCGCAGCAGAACCGTTCGGAGGCGGTGATTCAGTGCCTGAAGCAGGCTGCTCTGTCGGCTGGTGTGCAGGTGCAAACGCGGGTGATGGTGCAGCGTTTATCAGCGCAGTTAGAGGGCGGTTTTTTAGTGGATGGCCGCGGCTTGGATCAGCCGTTGTTGGCTCAAAAGGTGATGTTGGCCACTGGCGGCCATCCCAGCGGCCGCAAGATGGCCGAAAACCTTGGTCATCAGCTCGTTCCACCGGTTCCATCGTTGTTCAGCCTTTCGCTGAACGCGTCGGTTTTGGCGGCTTGCAGCGGTATTGCTGTGGACGATGTTGGCTTGGAGCTGAAGCTCAACGACCAGCGCTTCCGGCACGTCGGGCGCGTGTTGATCACCCACCGCGGACTGAGTGGTCCTGCCACCCTTCGACTCTCTGCGTTTGCTGCTCGCGCCTTGCATGGGAGTCGCTATCGGGGAGAACTCAGGGTGGATTGGAGTGCTGGTCTGGGGCGCTCTGGGGTGGAGCAACGCTTGCAGCAGTGGCGACAGGCGGAAGCGCGTCGCACTGTGGCTGCCGCTAAGCCGTTTGATCACCTTCCCAGGCGGCTGTGGCAGGCATTTTTGAACTTGGCTGGAGTGGATGGGGAAGGCCGCTGGGCCGACTTTTCCGCCAAAGCGCAGCGCAAGTTGGTGGAGATTCTCTGCGCTCAGTGTTTACCGATCGTGGGGCGAGGTCCCTTTGGCGAGGAGTTCGTGACCGCCGGTGGAGTGGCGCTTGGCGATGTGAATCTTGCAACAATGGAAAGCCGGCGCTGTCCTGGGCTGTTCATCGCTGGAGAGTTGCTGGATGTGGATGGAGTGACGGGGGGGTTTAATTTTCAGGCCTGCTGGAGTGGTGGGTGGTTGGCAGGGCAGGCCATTGCCAAGGCAGATTGAATGATGGTGCTTTTGATTCAACGGAATCTCTTTCTCCATTGCTGTGTGGTTATGCAGGACGGCCTGAAGATCGACATCCAATGCGGGGTGCAGCCGAATCGTGCGGTTTTGGCTCGGTAGCTGGTCGATTAATCGCTGCCAGTCCTTATCTCCCCACTTACTAGGGATCGCAATGTCTAGATGGTCTGGATCGCTGTGGATCGGAACGGATTGCAGTCGTTTCCAGTCGTCAGGACTGATCTCAGGAATGGCACCCTGCAGCAGGTCTTTGCTGCGACTCAGTTGATCGGGATTTGGGACCGCCCGTTGCAGGAGCAATTCCAGCTCAAACCGCTGTCGGGCGCCGTTGTTGGCATCAGAACTCGGCTGAGTCAGGGTCATCGATCAGAACGAGGTGCGGGCTTCCGCAGCTTGTGGGAGGAGAGCTTTTTCCTACAACATGTCTACATAGCAATCCCTGAGCGGTCAGCATGAGCGGCGACGCCTCCACTTCAGCGCAGGATCAAAACGTCGAATCCAACGATGTTCCCGCGACTCCGGACGTCGATGCCGGCACCCCGATTGATCCTGTTGTGGAGGAAACTCCCACGTTGGACACGGAAATCGATCCAGCGAACCGCCTCCAGCAGCTTGAGCAGGAACTGAATTCCCTGAAGCAGGAACACGAAGCAGTTCAATCGCAGTACATGCGCATCGCGGCGGATTTCGACAATTTTCGAAAGCGTCAGGCGCGTGATCAAGACGATTTGCGTCAGCAGCTGGTCTGCTCAACGCTCACTGAAATCCTTCCGGTGGTGGACAATTTCGAGCGCGCCCGTCAGCAGCTCAACCCTGAAGGGGAAGAAGCCCAGGCCCTCCATCGCAGTTATCAGGGCCTCTACAAACAGCTTGTCGATGTGTTGAAGCAGCAAGGTGTTGCGCGGATGGAAGTTGTTGGCCAAGAGTTCGATCCAACTCTCCACGAGGCAGTGCTTCGGGAAGAAAACCAGGAGCATGCGGAAGACATCGTTTGTGAGGAGCTCCAACGGGGTTATCACCGTGATGGCAGGGTTCTGCGACACGCCATGGTGAAAGTGTCGATGGGGCCAGGGCCAGAAAGCAGCTCAGATACAGCATCAGAACAGCCCCAAGAGGGTGACGCCTGATGGCCGACTATTACGACCTGCTTGGGGTAAGTCGGGATGCCGATGCCGATTCGCTGAAGCGTGCCTACCGGAAGATGGCTCGTCAGTACCACCCGGATATCAATAAAGAAGCGGGTGCTGAAGACAAGTTCAAGGAAATTGGTCGCGCTTACGAGGTCTTGAACGACCCCCAGACTCGGGCCCGATACGACCAGTTTGGAGAAGCTGGCGTTGGGGGAGCAGCCGGTGGCCCAGATATGGGCGACATGGGCGGTTTTTCCGACTTATTTGAGACGTTTTTCCAGGGATTTGGTGGTCCGGGTGCTTCGGGGGGGCGCCCACGACGGCGTGGGCCTCAGCAAGGGGATGACCTCCGCTACGACCTCACGATTGATTTTGAGCAGGCGGTCTTCGGACAAGAGCAGGAAATCAAGATTCCGCATTTGGAAACCTGCGACACCTGCGGTGGAAGTGGTGCCAAACCCGGCAGCTCTCCCACAACTTGTGGAACCTGTGGTGGTGCTGGGCAAGTGAGGCGAGCCACGCGAACACCGTTTGGCAGCTTTACCCAGGTGGCGGAGTGCCCCAATTGCGAGGGCACCGGCCAAGTGATTGCCGATCCCTGTGGAGCTTGTGGTGGTCAAGGAGTTCACCAGGTGCGTAAAAAGCTGCGCATCAACATTCCCGCTGGGGTCGATACCGGCACGCGTTTGCGCGTCTCAGGTGAAGGCAATGCCGGCCCTCGGGGGGGTCCGTCGGGGGATCTCTACGTTTTTCTAACGGTCAAGTCCCATCCCCGTTTGCGTCGTGATGGTCTCAACCTTCTCTCTGAAGTGAAGGTCAGTTATCTCCAGGCAATCCTCGGCGACACGATTGAAGTGGAAACCGTTGAAGGCAAGCAAGAACTCGACATTCCAGCGGGAACACAACCCGGCACCGTCTTGACCTTGGCCAATCAGGGGATCCCCAAATTGGGTAATCCTGTTGCCCGCGGCGATCAGCGCATCACGGTCACGGTGGAACTGCCGAAGCGCATTTCCGATCCTGAGCGGGAACTGTTGGAGCGTTTGGCGGGTCACCACTCCGCTCGAGGTAAGCAACACCACCATCACAACAGTGGACTGTTTGCCCGCTTGTTTGGCCAGAAATGACGGCCTCCCGTTCCCTCGACTTGAGGGGAACCCCTTGTCCGGTCAACTTCGTCCGTTGCAAGCTCACTTTGGAAACCATGCATCCGGGCGATCAACTGGATGTTGATCTCGACCGCGGTGAACCCGAGGAGATGGTGGTGCCTGGATTACGCGATGCAGGACACCAGGTGATCGTGTCTGGGGATGATCCAGCCTGGGTGCACCTGCAGGTGACCTGTGGTGGCTGATGGAAGATGCGGAATCGTTGTAGCGCTGCAAGCCAACTACCTCGAGGTCGAGCTGGATGCTGCTCCGGAGGGCTGTCCAGCACGATTGTTGTGTACCCGTCGGTCGCGTCTGACCCACCGAGGTCAGGAGGTCAATGTCGGGGATCGGGTTCGGGTCGATGCGATTGATGCCAATGTGGCGAGAGCTGTGGTGTCTGAGGTTTCCCCTCGCCAGAGCTGGTTGACACGGCCACCGGTGGCCAATGTGTCCTTGGTGGTGGTGGCGCTGGCGGTGGATCAGCCTGCCTTTGATCCCGATCAGGCGAGTCGGTTCCTCCTCACGGCTGAACGCACGGGTTTGGATGTGCAGCTGGTTCTTACAAAAGTGGACCTTGTTTCTGCGGAGGCGTTAACCCAGCTGTGTGAGCGCTTGCGCGGTTGGGGGTATGACCCGCTTCCCCTCTCGAGCGAATCCGGTTCTGGGATAAAGGTGTTGCAAAAGCGATTGCAGAGCACAACGCTTGCCGTGCTTTGTGGCCCCTCAGGTGTTGGAAAAAGCAGCGTGCTGAACAGTCTGTTGCCGCATTTGTCGCTTCGGGTTGGTGCGGTTTCAGGGCGGTTGCAGCGGGGGCGACATACGACGCGGCACGTGGAGTTGTTCCCGATTGGGGACGAGGCCAGAGTGGCTGATACGCCAGGTTTTAACCGCCCTGAGTTGCCTGATGACCCCCATGAATTGGGGGTTTTGTTCCCAGAGTTAAGACGTCAATTGGATCCATGGCCCTGTCGGTTTCGCGACTGCTTGCATCGCGGTGAACCTGGGTGTGGTGTGTCCAAATCTTGGGAGCGTTATGGCCTCTACATCAAGGCATTGGACGAGGTTGTCAGCCTCAGCCGCCCATCCCGGGGAGGTTGAGGTTCAAGCCGCCTGTGAGCTCCTCCATGCGGCCTTTCATTGTGGCTGTGGATTGTTCATAGGCCGCTTGTAGGGCTTCAAGCGTTGCTGTTTCACAGGCCTCTGCACCGTCTTGAACGAGTGCTGGATCGAGACGGACGCGCAGAGGCTGTTGGTTGCCAGAGAGCCAAACACTGGCGCGGCCATCGGAGTTTTTGCCCTCGATCTCCATGCCATCCAACTCTTCTTGAAGAGCTTGGGCGTCTTGCTGGATCTGTTGCGCCTTGCGGAAGGCTTCGGTGAGCTGACCGAAATTGGGGAGTCCGAAGCCTGCCATTGAGATTCTTAATAAGCGGGCAGATTAAGCGGTGGCAGCAAATCCCAGTCGTTTGACTTCTGGGTGGAGGCGAAGTCCGTGTTCGGCTTCAACACGGTCTTGCACCAAATGAATCAATGCATCGATGTCGTTGGCCTGGGCATCGCCAATGTTCACGATGAAATTGGCGTGCATGGTGGACACTTCAGCACCACCGACGCGGGTTCCTTTGAGCCCCAAATGTTCGATCAGCTTCCCAGCCTTTTGCGGTTCAGGATTGCGAAACACACTGCCGCAACTTGGTTGCTGATAAGGCTGGGTGGTTGTTCGGTGGTTGAGATTGTCTTTCGTGATACGACTCAGTTCCTTTGGGTCATGGCCGGGCTCGAGCTGAAAACGTGCGGACAGCACCACCAAGTTGTCCGCTTGTAGCCGGCTGTGGCGGTAGGTGAAATCCAGTTCATCGCAATGCAGATCAAAGCTTTCTCCGCCTTGTTTCGGCATCACCCGAACCGAAATCAAAGAATCTGCCGTGCAACCTCCTTGTGCTCCGGCGTTCATCACAGCGGCACCACCAACCGTTCCTGGGATCCCCACGGCCCACTCCAGTCCGTGGAGTCCGGCGCGGGCTGCTCGTCTGGCAAGGGAAGGGATGGGTTCACCAGCCAGGGCTTCCACAACACCGGCTTCGACGTCGATGCTGTGATCTTGCAATTTGCGTAAGCAGAGGCAGAGCCCAGGCAATCCATCGTCGTGAATGAGCAGGTTGGAGCCGGCTCCAATCACTTGGCAGGGAACCCCTTTGTGTTCGGCCCATTCCACCCACGCGATGGTTTCGGCAATCGTCGTGGGTTCCGCCAGCCATTGGGCAGGTCCACCGACCCGCCAGGTGGTGTAGTCCGCCAACTTCGCATTGGCATGGGGGGGCGAGAGCTGCGTCATTCGGTCAGTCGTCCCCAGAGACTGTTCACGGTGCCAGCTCCCATGGCGAGCACAAGGTCATCAGGCCGGCTGCGTTGCTTCACCAGATCGGTGAGCTGATTGAGATTCTCCGCAACCTCGATTTCGAGGTCTGGTCGCAACGATCGGATGCGTTGGGCGAGGGCGTTGCTGCAAACGCCAGGAATTGTTTGTTCACCGGCCGCATAAACCGGAGCCAGCAGGAGTGCATCACAGTTTTGGAGTGCTTCGGCAAAGGCTTCAAAAAATTGTTGGGTGCGACTGAACCGGTGTGGTTGGAACACGGCCACGAGCCGTTGTGGTGCTGATGGAAGCGGACTGCGCCCACTGCTCACCATGAGTTGCGCCATCGTCAACGTGGCGCGAACTTCGCTGGGATGGTGGGCGTAGTCATCCACGATGTGCCGCCCCTCCCAGGTGCCCCTTAGATCAAAGCGGCGGCCAGGGGCTTGGAGTTGAGCCAGGCCTTCGACCAGAGCTTCAAACGGAACACCTTCCATCCGGCAAGCCGCTAAGGCAGCCGTGGCGTTGCTCAAATTGTGGAGACCAGCCATCGGCAAGGTGAAGTCACCCACTGCAGAGCCGTTCTCGTAAAACCTTGCCGTACATCGATCGCCATCAAGTTGCAGTGGCAAAGCTGCAAAGGAAATGTTCTCGCTTTGCTTGTTCGACCACCAGGCTGTCGGCTCAAAATGCTCTTGCAGGATTGGGTCGTCGTAGTTCGCGACCAACCGCTCGCAACCCCGACCAAAACGTTGCAAGGTTGAGATCAGATCATCCAAGCCGTCGTAATGGTCGGTGTGATCGAGTTCCAGGTTGGTGATCACCCCAAGGCTGGGCCTGAACTTCACGAGCGATCCGTCGGATTCGTCTGCTTCGGCCACCAACAATCGACCTTGACCGGAATGACCGTTGCTGCCAAGGCATGGAACAACCCCACCAATCACGGCGGTGGGATCTTCACCGGCTTCGATCAGCAAGGTGGTGATCAGCGTGCTGGTGGTTGTTTTTCCGTGGCTCCCTGCTACGGCAATCGAGGCTTGTTGATCGATCAGGGCAGCCAGGAGATCCGATCGATGCCAGATCGCCAGCTGATGCGCGCGAGCGTTTTCTAACTCTGGGTTGGTATCTGGAATTGCTGTGCTGATCACCACCACCGGTGGCTGCTGATTCGTGGCGAGCACCGCTTGAATGCTTTCAGCGGTTTGCTGTTTAAAAACGGTGACGCCTCGACTTTCAAGATGCTGAACCGTGGCGTTGTCACGGGGGTCGGAACCGCTGACTGGGTGGCCGCGGTCTACCAAAATTTTTGCCAGCGCCGACATCCCAATACCGCCTACACCGATGAAATGAACAGGTGTTTGGGGCGTGAGCAGGCGTGGCAAAGGACGGCTACGAAGGGCTGAAAGATAGGTCAGTTTTTTGACCTTGTCCCACCGTCGATGGGACGGATTAACCGAGAAATTTCAAAGTTGGGCAAAGAAATTCCGTCAATTTCTGTATGATCGGCGCCCAAAACCATTACGCGGTTTCGCCGCTATTTCTATGACCCTGCGCGTTGCGATCAATGGATTCGGCCGAATTGGTCGCAATGTTTTGCGGGGTTGGATCAGCCGTGGGGCAGATACCGGTTTGGAAATTGTGGGGATGAACTCCACATCTGATCCCAAGACCAGTGCCCACCTGCTCACCTACGACTCCATTTTGGGGCGTTTGGATCCGTCTGTCGACATCCAAACCACCGATGACACGATGATCATCAACGGCAAAGAGATCAAATTCTTTGCTGACCGCAACCCCCTCAATTGCCCATGGAAGGATTGGGGCGTTGATCTGGTGATCGAATCCACCGGTGTCTTCAACACCGATGAAAAAGCCAGCATGCATATCCAGGCTGGTGCCAAAAAAGTGATCCTCACCGCTCCTGGTAAGGGCGCTGGTGTTGGCACATTTGTGGTGGGCGTCAACGACGACCAGTACCGCCATGAGGATTGGGACATCCTCAGCAACGCCAGCTGCACCACCAACTGTCTGGCTCCAATCGTCAAAGTTTTGGATCAAAACTTCGGCATGGAGTGGGGTCTGATGACCACCATTCACAGCTACACCGGTGACCAGCGAATTCTCGACAACAGCCACCGCGACCTGCGTCGTGCCCGTGCTGCTGCCCTCAATATGGTTCCGACCACAACTGGTGCTGCCAAGGCTGTTGCCCTGGTTTATCCCGAAGTCAAGGGCAAGC
>QCVC01000049.1:0-9660 GCA_003210515.1 Synechococcus sp. AG-683-B21
AGGAAAGCACTCGCGATTGTTTCCTCGAAAAGAGTAATGAAGTTGTTCGTGCTCCTGCTAAACTTGAATTATTGCTTCGAAGACCTGGCAAGGGATTATTTGCACAGAAGTATAAAAATGGTGCCCAACTATGTTGGATGAGCGGATTCTGGTGTGGATCCCTTGAACTAGAAGATGATGAAGGGATTGAAGAAACCTATCCCCGGTGGAGTCTTTCAGTTTTAGTTGGTGACTTTTACAAAACTGGGGCCAAACAAATTCGTGAGGCCATCATTACTAGCCACGGTGATAAAGCTTATGGGCAGTGGAAGCGGGCTGTTCTCGAAGATAAAAAAGGACGAACAGAAGTTCTTGATGCAATCGCTCATACCTGTGGGAAGAGGAAGAAAGTTGCCATCGGTTTCACCAGATCGGATTCATCTAAACGCCTTCTCAAAGCACATGGGATTCGTGTTGATGAAGACTGGACTTTTTTATACCCGCACTACAAAGGAAACTGGAAACCAGTTCGCAATCCATATACAGAGATCTAGAACCATTCTGGACAGTCTTAAACGGGTCCAAAACATCAACTAGAAACACCACTAAGCATCTCCAAAACCTTTCTTTTCGGATTTATTTTTGCTTAGAATTTTCTTCTTAGGCATCGAGAGTTGAGTTTCATTATCACCAAATATCTGACCATCAATCCAAGTGGTTAGAACATAAACGACGAGAAGCACTGGAATAAGAACAAACCATTCGTTATCAAATTCATACGGAAGCTGCCTTACGCCAAATATGGCTAGGTAACCCGTCATCAAAGTCAATATAAATCGTCGAATAGAAGCTGGATTCATCATTCAATATCGGGGCTTTAAGCCTAGTCTGCTCTGGCGATAACACAACAAATAGCTCAAAACTAGACAGGTATAAAGTTCAATGGTTGGACCAACAATGTATAAAGCTCCTATTTAGTGAACTCAGACTTAAGTGCAGCGATCAAAGCCTGGCATGAACGCATCGGCATTCCATTATCAAGGCTCGGTTGAAGCTGATGCTCAAGCTCCTGGATGATTTGATCAGCGGGTTCGCCACGGTTCACCAATTCTCGGACCGCCAGAATGGCAGCCTCTTCCGTAAAGCCAAGTAAATATTCCTTTAATTGCTCAGTAGAGGCTTGGGCAATAATCGAAGCCGTTGGATGCGGCATAACCCATTTCAAATTGGGAAAACTCTACGACTTTATTGATCGATTATTTGCCACACACATAGAATACATTCAAAATTTATCAATTCATTGATTCATACAAAAATATTTATCACTTTCAACTTGCAAAAGAACCATTGCATGTACATCAAGCAACGTTGGTCAAGACCAGCATCCCCTCGGTTGGGGCAAACCGTTTTTGTAACAGGAATGGGTGAATAGCTATCAACACATTTTTAGTGCTGCCTTCTTCGCCCTTGCACTCGCGTTTGTTTCCCCCACAATTTTATCCTGTCGACATTTACCACGCGATTCTAGATTTTTTTCTTTTTCTGAGATCCAGCGATGCTGACAACAGGGATTTGTGTTGACACACTCAATTGAGGGTTAAACCGCTTATGGACCATTCAGATCTGCTCTTCCTCGTTGAGGATATCGGCAAGGGAAATGTCCTCGATTCAGAAATGCTTGAGGGATGCAGCGTTGCTGCCCATGAGTTGGATGATATGGATGAGGTGATGGCGGCCAACGTGGCAGCTCACGTCTTTCAAGAGCTTTACGGCCACATCGTTCAGTCCATCAAGGGTGATCAAGCCGATCCAGACGAAGGAATTTGGACAGGCAAGGTGGAAGAGTTTGATTTCCGCATCACACGCAATGACGATGGTGATCTGATTTTGGATTTTTTAATTCGCCAGTAACACCGTCATTCCTCGCGTGAGCCATCATTTTTTTGCCCATAGATCGGGATGTTCCATAACTTCATGAAACGTTGAAACGCAAACATCAATCAATCGCTATGGCGCCAAGTACACACCAAATGCCACGGTGAAGACATACGGGGCATCTTTCATGGCCAATTCGAATCAGGGCCGCAACCCCTACACCGTTCGGCATAAAACATCAGACGGCGAGAAACTTGAATCCTGCTTCTATGCCAGCGATGCTTTCGAAGCACGCATGTTGGCCATGGAATTCAATGCCTACATTCGGGCTCATCCCAATTGCATTGATTCGATCCTTAGGACGGAGGTTTGAGGGCGGTTCGCCGCTTCTCAACCTGTACAAAAATCAGCCAAGCCAGACTGGCTAGGCCAGCACTCGTCCAATCACTGCGCAACAGTTCGAGGATGGCAATTGTGCTGGCTCCAATCCTGAAACCGCGCAGGATGAAGCTTGTGAGTATTTCTTTACGGCTTCGTTCCGGTTGCATGGATTCGTTCCGGAAAGATGGCTGCATTGCTTCGCACCATGATCACAACAGCACCGAGTCCCGACAGAACTTCACTGTTGAATCTCGAGCGCGAGGCTCGACGCCAGGGCAGTGGTATCCAAGCAGATCAGCTCAATGGATGCTGGCACCTGCAAACCACATGGAATCGTTCCGGAGACCCCTCAACACCGGGAACGGACGTTTGTCTTCGGGCCTTAAATGCGTGTTTGATTCTGACTGTCTCGTCTGAAAACGACTCTCCTGAGACCGAACACATTCAGATCGAGAACCGAGTTCAAGTTTCCGGATTTCAGCTCAGTTTTCAGGGCTCAGCTCAACTCAAGGGAAATCGCCCACTGCTGTTTTTCAGCTTTAATCGCGTCCAACTAAAAATTGGTCAAAAGGTCTGGTTCAGCAAAGCGATCGACACGCCGTCGTGGCAACGCATGCCCTTTTTTGCATTGATTCATCTCGATCCAAGCCAGGGCTTGTTGATTGCTCGCGGTCGTGGTGGTGGTTTAGCTCTTTGGAACCAACGTTCGATCGGAAGCGAATGAAACGCGAGGTCGCTCTAGCCGTTCTCGAACGCGACGGAGCATGGCTCCTACAACTCAGAGATGACCTGGAATCGATTCTTTATCCAGGTCACTGGGGACTGTTTGGAGGCCATCTTGATGCTGGTGAAACGCCTTCTGAAGCCGTGCATCGTGAATTGCTCGAAGAAATCAATTGGGAACCAACCTTCCCCCTGGAGCACTGGTTCACAAGTCAGAATGGGCCTCGCATTGCCCACGTGTTTCGTGGTGCGCTGAGCGTGCCCGTGGAACAGTTAACGCTGCTAGAGGGACAAGACCTCAAGCTCATGTCCAAGCAGGAGCTTCGTCAAGGAAGCGTCTGGAGCGATCGACGCAGCGAAGTCCGACCCATTGCACCAGGTCTCGACCAAGTGATTCAACGGTTGCTGATTGATTGATTTGGGCTCCAACACCTGGCTCGAGATCCGTCACGGAGAAGCTTGGCTCGGAGGAGCACCTGTGCTCCACGACATCAACCTTGACTTGCGGCTCGGTGAGTCGACCACTGTTTTGGGCCCGAATGGTGCCGGAAAGAGTTGTTTGGTGAAACTGATTGATCGTTCCTTGCATCCAATCGTTCAAGACCAGGCCTACCTAAACCTGTTCGGACGTTCGACAGTGAATCTTTGGCAATTGCGACAACGCCTTGGAATCGTCAGTACTCCGATGGAGGAACGTATCCCAGGATCGATCTCCGCCTTAGATCTTGTTCTTGCTGGATTTTTTGGGTCGACACGCTTAGGACACGACCAAAACCCATCCTCAAGTCAACGCATCCGAGCAGGACAGGTGCTGGAACGGCTCGATCTTCAGGCGATTTCTGATCAGCCCTATGGCCAACTGTCGGATGGCCAACGGCGTCGACTGCTCATGGCGAGAGCCTTGGTGCATGAACCCGACGTGCTTGTTCTGGACGAACCAAGCCGGGCGTTGGATTTGAAGGGATGCCATCAACTGATGCATACCCTGAGTGATCTCTGCCGTCGTGGCACCACCCTGGTGCAAGTCACGCACAGAATCGACACGATTATTCCGGAGATGCAGCGAGTTCTCTTCCTTCAAAAAGGGCGCATTGTTGGAGACGGAACGCCCGCTGAAATGCTCACATCAACGAAACTCAGCGCTCTGTACGACACGCAGCTAACAGTGGTGGAAGCCGATGGATTTCGACAGGTTTTGCCGGCTTAATCAAGCCTTTTTCGGGAGCGGTTCCACGGCGGCCGAAGCCACGCGCCAGGATGTAACAAATTCGTTACATCCATCCCATGACCGTCGGAGAAGTTGTTCTCGAATCCCTAACGACCGGTGTGATCACAGAGGCTGAGGTGGGTTGGCTTGCATCCCATCAAGAGTTGTTCAGCCGCGCTGAAGAAGCCGCTGCCATTCGGCTTGGACGTCTGATGGACGACGGAGAGGTGAATTTGGGCTGCCGAATCGCCAACTCCGACACAGCAAAGGCTCAGACGCACCATCAACACGTTTTGAGCGATTGGATTGAACCTCTGGGGCGTAATCGAGGCTCAGCAGCCGCCTGAACCGTCTAGCTAGCGCCTGAACGCTTCCGAACGACACGCGGGGTTGAGCGAGATTCTTCAACGACCGCGGTCTTGTCTGTGACGGTCTCTTCGCTCTCCTTCGTGTCGACCGGCTCATCATCAGGCTCCTGAGCTTCGATCACCCCGAGAATCATGGCGGCTTGAAGTTGGTCGCTGATATCTCCGAGGGTCAAAAGGGCCTTAAGGACGAGCTGAGCTCTAGGGGCTTTTGGTAACCCGGGACGGAGTTTCTTCGTGGTGTTCCAAAGCTCCAACGCCACTTCCTTCAGCAGCTCCTTGTCAGCGGTCATTATTTGATGGATGTATCCATACAAGGAAGCACATCGGATGGACCATGACAGCGACTATCGCGAAGCCTGGGCCGATGAAGGGTCGAAACGTCTCCGTCACGCCAAGGAATTTCTCTTCCGAGAAGCAGGCGTAGCCAGGTTTAACGATGTGTACGACGACGATGAAACAGATGAGGAGATGGCCTAGCCCCATCGACAGCATGTCTTTGTCCCCACACCAGAGAGATCCCTGTGGTTAAAGGATCAGCGCAGCCGCTCTTCATCGTTGGTTTCACCACTGAGGGACGGCATCACTGCATAACGCCGCAACACTCCATGCCGGGGAGCAAACAAGAAAGCAAAAAGGAATTGGGCGGTTTGCACCAACACGATGCATCCAGCCGTTGAGCTGTCGGTCCAATAGCTCACGAAAACCCCCAACAAACTCGACAACACACTGCTAACGACTGCTAGCAACGTCATCCGATCAAAGCGATCGGTCAAGAGGTAAGCCGTGGCACCAGGAGTGACCAACATGGCCACCACAAGAATGATTCCAACGGTTTGTAATCCTGCAACAGCCGCGAGGGACAACAGTCCGAGCAGCATGTAATGCAAAACCCCTGTATTGATCCCAATCGAGCGTGCATGCGTGGGGTCAAAGCAGAACAGCATCAAATCCCGACGAAACACCAACAACGTCGCCAAGACCAAGAGCGAAATCAGCAAGGTTTGAACGATGTCGGCCGCATTAATACCGAGCACATTTCCAAACAGGATGTGGGTGAGATCAATGTTGCTGCGTGTTTTCGACACCAGCACCAAACCGAGGGCAAAAAATCCGGTGAAGACCAAACCGATCACGGTGTCTTCCTTCACCCGCGACTTCTGCTTCACAAAGCCAATGGCAGCGACTGAACCCACCCCAAACACAAACGCTCCAAGCGAAAACGGCAGGCCAAGGGCGTAGGCCACCACAACACCGGGCAACACCGCATGGGATACCGCATCGCCCATGAGCGCCCAACCTTTGAGCGTCATGTAGCAGGACAGCAACCCACAAACCCCACCAACCAGGGCACTCACCAATAGTGCACGCACCATGAAGGCGTGACTCAGGGGTTCCAAGAGGAGGTTCATGGAATCAGTATGGGCGTGTCACCCGCAGGCACGATGCCCCGCGTCTCAACCCAATTCGCTCGTCCTGCCTTAAGACGGTTGCCCACCCGGTCCAGTCGTCCGGTCCAGAGCCTTGTCCGTCGACTGTTACCCCTGGTCTTCCGCGTCCAAGGGTTAGAGGTCCGCAATGGGAATGCAGCCGAAGGATTAGCCAAAGCATTTCAAGCGCACCAAGCCGGTGAAACCACCCTCTTGATCGCCTTTCGGCATCCCAGCACTCGGGATCCACTCGTGCTGGCCGATCTTTTTTGGAACCGGGCAGCCAACACAGCTCGCCAACACAACAGTCCACTGGCTCGCCCTGTGGAACTTCGTTTTTTATACGACCGTGGGATTCCCATTTGGGCAGGACCCTTGATTGGCTGGCTCCTACAACGTTGTGGCGGGATTGCCATTCACAGAGGACGACTCGACCGTCCCGCTTTGGCCGAAGCGCGTCAGGTCCTAGCCCAGGGTCGCTACCCCCTCGTGATTGCCCCGGAAGGCGCCACCAACAATCTCTCTAGCGAGATGGCCCCCCTAGAACCGGGGGTTGCACAACTGGCTTTTTGGGCGGCCGAGGATCTCGAAAAAAGTGGGCAGACCCACAACCTTCAGGTGCTCCCCGTCAGCCTGATCTACAGCTGGAGGCAGCAGAACTGGTCCGCTCTTGATGTTCGTCTTCAGGCCCTTGAACGCCATCTGGGGGTTCAGGGAGAACCACTGAATGAGGCATGGGATGACCCCCACCAAGTGCATCGTCAGCGATTTCTACGGATCGGTGACGCCCTGATCAACACCCTTGAACACTTGGAGCGGCTGCAGCATGAACCAGACCAGCCATTGGTCAATCGAATCACGAGCTACCGCTTGCATGGATTATCCAAAGCCGAATCCCATTTCGGTTTAAAAGCTGCGGGCACGTTGCAGGAGCGCTGTCGACGCATTGAACAGGCGGCTTGGGATCGGATCTATCGCGAGGGTCTTGAACAGCTGCCGCCGCTTGAACGCAGCATTGCCGACTGGGAGGCCAGAGAAGCAGACCTGCAACTCAGCCGCATGCGGCTGGTGGAGCACTTCATTTGTGTGACCGGCCAATCCATAAGCGATGAAGCCAACTTCGATCGATTAGCAGAAATGCTTCTGTTGGTGGAAGAGACGATTGGCTGGATTGAGGATCGCCCATGGAAGAGTGCTCCGTCCTTAGGTCCTCAACGGGTGGAATTGAGCTTGGGGGAACCCATGGCAGTCCTGCCGCGGTTGTCGTCCTATCGCCACAACCGTCGCCAAGCCGTACAACAATTCATGGCAGACCTACAACAATCGCTCAATCAATTGATGAATGGGGATTGAACACCGTTCCCCACAGCAAGTCCGAACAGAATCTTTGCTTAATGATTATCAATCAACAAGGAAATGATCGGCTTGACGGTTAATTCAATGGTTCGACAGAATCACCCGGAGAACTATGACCTGTCAACAAATTGGGAGGAAATCCTCCGAAGGTCATAGCAAGATTCTCGGGCGTAAAGACTTCAGACGTCTCACCATAGGCGAGCACAGTTTTGTTAATCAAGACAACTGAATCACAGAAATCACGCACATGACTGAGGTCGTGGGTGGAAATCAAAATCGTACGACCTTCTTCACGAAACTGAATAAATAACTGGGCCATTAATTTCTCAGTTCTTACATCCACTCCATTGAAAGGCTCATCCAGCAAAAGGACGTCTGCTCTCTGCGCAATGGCACGAGCCAAAAATGCACGCTTGCGTTGACCACCGGAAAGGGTTCCGATCGGTCGGTTGCGCAGTTCCAACAACTCAACTCGTTCCAGGGCATGTCGAACGGCTACGCGATCGGAACCGCGTGGAATCCTGAGGAAGTTCATCGCGCCATAGCGACCCATCATCACCACATCCCAAACCGAGACCGGAAACTGACAATCGATTCCCTCGCTCTGCGGGACGTAGGCAACGGCTTGCTCACGCTGGGCCTCTTTGACACTGCGGCCATTGATGCGAATCAAGCCTCGAGAAGGTCGGACGAAGCCTGTTAGTGCCTTAAACAAGGTGGACTTGCCAGCCCCATTCATCCCGACAAGACCACAAATACAACCAGCAGGCAAATGGAGACTGGCGTCATACAGCGCCACCGTGCCGTTGTAGTCAACACAGAGTTGATCGGCGTCGATGCGCATCAAGCGTCTCCCCCCCTGTCTGTTAAACCATCAAGGATCAGTTTCACATTGTGACGCTGCAATTCCAAGAGGGTGGGCGCCGGGCCATCAGGCTTCGAAAGCGAATCCACAAAAAACGTCCCTCCAAACCGAGAGTTAGCTGCGGCAGCGACTTCTCGTTGAGCCTTATCACTAACGGTGCTTTCGCAGAACACCGCAGGGACTGCACGCTCACGCACGGTATTGATCAATCGTGCCATTCGTTTTGGAGTGATCTCACTTTCGGCATTGACAGGCCAAAGGAAAGCTTCCTCGAGTCCGTAATCCGTCGCGAGATAAGTGAAAGCACCTTCACAGCTCACCAACACTCGATGTTGCGGTGGGATGGTGGCAAGAACTTCGCGCAATTCACCATCTAAGGCTTGAAGCTTTTTGTTGTAGGCCTCAGCATTATTGGCGTAGTCCTCCGCACCATCGGGGTCCAAATTGGTGAAGGCCTCCCGAAGACGATCGACATAGTCCATAGCCCGCTTCGGCGACATCCAGGCATGGGGGTTGGGCTTTCCGGCGTAAGCGTCTTCGCGGATGAGAAGAGGCTCCATCCCTTCCGACAAGGTGACGGTGGGGATGTCTCCTGCCGCAGCCGTAAAACGACGGGCCCAAAGTTCGAGGCCCAACCCGTTCTCAACTAAAAGATCTGCACCAACAGACCGCTCGATATCACTGGGCGTGAACTGATATCCATGAATTTCCGCTCCCTCTTTCACAATCGAATGCACCTGAAGGCGATCGCCAGCCACATTGCGCGCCAAATCAGCGAGCACCGTGAATGTGGTGAGAACCCGTGGCCGTGAATCGTCCCGTGACACACGGGAACGATCAGCACAACCCGCAACGATGACGCCCACACCCAGCACAACCGCTGCAGCTCTTGAAATCAGACGAATCCCCATGCACCCACTATGTCCGCCACATGACTGCAACGAAGGCATCGCAACCAGGAACAAACAGGTTGGAACACAATATTGTTACTATATGAAGACCATTCCGGGTAGATATCGTGCCGACATCTCAGGCCACAGGCTGCCTAAGTTGCCATTTGTGATGCAGGACTGTCTTGCGCAAAGCAGAGCGGGCTCAGCTTGTTTTGGAGCGACTTAATCAGCACTACCCCGAAACACCCATTCCTCTAGACCACTCCGATCCGTTCACCCTTCTGATCGCAGTTCTCCTGAGTGCTCAATGCACAGACAAAAAGGTGAATGAAGTCACACCAGCACTGTTTGCTGCAGGGCCAACGCCAGAGGCGATGGCATCTCTCGATGAAACAGAAATTTTGAGCTTCATCCGTCAACTCGGCTTGGCAAAAACGAAGGCCAAACACGTTCGCCGGCTCTCTGAACTGTTAATCAGCGAGCATGCCGGGGCTGTTCCCAACAGCTTCAAGGCCCTCGAAGCACTCCCAGGCGTGGGGCACAAAACGGCCAGCGTTGTGATGTCGCAGGCCTTTGGCGTCCCTGC
>QCVC01000050.1:0-9508 GCA_003210515.1 Synechococcus sp. AG-683-B21
ACTAAAAACACCTTGATGCGCCGTGCCATTGATGGCGACAGCTCCTGGGCCAACCTCGATTCGCTTCTGACGGGTACCAACGCTTTCGTTCTTGTAAAAGGCGATGTTGGTGCTGGTGTAAAGGCCGTCCGGTCTTTCCAGAACGAATTCAAAAAGTCTGAGACCAAGGGCGCTCTTTTCGAAGGCAAGCTTCTTTCTCAAGACGAGATCAAGGCCATCGCTGATCTTCCTTCCAGGGAAGAACTCATGGCTCAGATCGCTGGTGCAATCAACGCTGTGGCCACCAAGGTCGCCGTTGGCATCAACGAGGTTCCCACCGGTATGGCCAGGGCACTCAAGCAGCACGCCGAAGGCGGCGACAGCTGAGTTCGCTCTACCACCACGTCTATTTCCTGATCTGTTGCTGATTTTCAACCATGTCTGCAAAAACCGACGAAATCCTCGAATCGCTGAAATCCCTTTCTCTGCTTGAAGCTTCCGAGCTTGTTAAGCAGATCGAAGAGGCTTTTGGTGTCTCCGCCGCCGCATCTGCTGGTGTCGTGATGGCTGCCCCTGGCGCTGCTGGTGGCGGTGAGGCTGCTGAAGAAAAGACCGAGTTCGATGTTGTCTTGGAAAGCTTCGAAGCTTCCGCCAAGATCAAAGTTCTCAAGGCCGTTCGCGAAGCGACCGGTTTGGGCTTGGGCGATGCCAAGGCCCTGGTCGAGGCCGCTCCCAAGCTGGTCAAAGAAGGTGCGTCCAAGGACGATGCCGAAGCTCTCAAGAAGGCCATCGAAGAAGTGGGTGGCAAGGTCACAATCAAGTGATCCAGTGAGGTCGGCCCTTGGCCGACCCGGAGCCAACTCCTTCGCAACAAAAGCGACTCTCTTCAGGGGGTCGCTTTTTTGTTGTGTATTGGGTTCGGCAATAAAAAACCCCGCCTAAGGCAGGGTTTTTAGTGGAACACGTTCAGGAGTCTGTCCTTGTTTCGACCCTGCAGAGGTGTTTTGCACTCCTCACACTTTGTAAACTTAAAAGTCCTCAAATCTGATTGGTTGTTTCGCTGGCCTGTCTGGCAACTGTCACTGTGCCGGTGTTTGGCGACGGCTGCTGTACGGGATTACTTGTAGCGGGATCGGGCCTGCGCTCGCGACCCGTTGGATGCTGCTAAGCCGCGATGCCAAGGAGCTGCCGCGTGATGTTTTCGGGGTTGGTGGGATTGGTGGTGGCATGCTTGGGGCCCGCGACAGACCAAGCTTGGCCATGCTCGAGCCCCTGGCCTGGCGGATGGCTCGCGCCATCAACAGTTGAATCGGATCAGGATTAGAGAAATAAAGATGGCTCAGGGTTCGTCCTTGGTAGACGCGTCGTTCGAGCTGCCAGTCGTCATTAAGCTCTAGCCGAACAAAGCCATTTCGCTGTCGACTGGGGATGGGTGCACGCCCAACCACGATCGGTGCTTTTTGATCTGGATTGAATGCTTGCAGTTGCAGGGTTGATCCGCTTTGCATCAAGCGCAACCGGAACCGCCTTCCAAGGTCTGAACCGCCGCTGCGGAGGGAATAGCCATTGCTATCGAGATAGCGGCTGCAAATCCCTGCGAAATTAAAGCTGTTCAGCGTGGGTTCGACCAAGCCATCGGCGCGTGGCCTCCAGCACAGGGGTTTGCGCTTGATTTGTTCGAGTACCAGTAGTTTCCAGCTGGTCTGACCTACGGGCTGCGCCAGCACGGCAAACCGCTCCTGCGGTAAGGGCCTGCTCTCAAAGATTCCCCGGGCAGCGAGTGTATTGGGCAACAGCAGGGCCAGAACACCAGTCGCAGCAACACCAGTGGCAGCCATGCCTGCGGCTCGGGGGTAAGTTCGCCTCATACACGGCTGCGTGAGAACCCGTGTTCTACCGAATTTTGCGAGGGTGGACCAATGGCTGATGGACGGGGTCGTGTGGTGGCTGCGGCAACGGATGGGGCCTGCCGTGGCAATCCGGGCCCTGGCGGATGGGGCGCATTGCTGCGGTTTGAGGATGGCAGCGTTGAAGAGTTGGGTGGCTACGACCCTGCCACCACCAACAATCGGATGGAGCTCCAGGCGGCTTTGGCATTGTTAGAGCGCCTCAAAGACTTGCCACGGCATCCCGATCTCACCCTGAGGACCGACAGCAAATACCTCATCGATGGGTTGGGATCTTGGATGAAGGGGTGGAAACGCAAAGGCTGGCGAACGGCTGCGGGTAAGCCTGTGCTGAATCAGGATTTGTGGAAATCCTTGGATGCGGCTCGCCTCGACGACGTTCCGCTTACCCATGTGAAGGGCCATAGCGGCGATCCAGACAATGAGCGTGTCGACCGCATTGCTGTCGCGTTTTCCCAGGGTGCAGCCCCCGATTTAGCCGTTGGTGTGAAGACTTCGCTTGCTCCGGCGCCTCTTAACAGCCATCTGGCACCGGCGCCGCTCCAGCAGCTGCTGACACGGCTGGAGCTCGCAGACCGGCTGGCGGAGGGGGCATTTGCTCTGACGGTGATTGAGCTGGCGCAGTTGGTGGAGCAACCCATGAAGCAGTTGGAAGCTAAGGATGGCCCTTGGATTTGGCGTGATTGGTTGGTCAGTCCGGAGGACACCGGTCGCTGGCGCCTGCATCGTCGCGAGGGAGGATCAGGGGAGTCGTGAGACTCCGGATGTCACCGTCTTCTTCGGTTGGTCCGCTTGGCAGCGGTGCTTTCTATCAACGTTGGCTGGGTCCCCTCCTCGCTCGCGATGAAGGCCTCGATGCGGAGCAGCTCTCGCAAGTGGCGTTGACGGCCCTTGGTCAGGCAAGCCTGCGCCGCCGCTGGCCTGGGGTGTCATCCGTTCTCGATGGTGTGGCGGCAGATCTACAGCGTCGCGACCTGCGCTTGGAACAGGTGTTGTTTGGTTGTCGTTTTCCGAATCCCGTTGGTTTGGCGGCCGGGTTCGACAAGAACGGTGTTGCTGCAGGGATTTGGGATCGCTTTGGTTTTGGCTTTGCGGAGGTTGGCACCGTCACTTGGCATGGTCAGCCGGGGAATCCCAAACCACGCTTGTTCCGCCTTGCTGAGGAGCAGGCGGCGTTGAATCGCATGGGATTCAACAACGATGGTGCGCAGGCGTTGTTGAAAACCCTCGACCGTCAGCGTCTAGAGCCGCCGGGTCAACGCCCGGCAGTTTTGGGAATCAACGTGGGCAAATCGAAGATCACATCCCTCGAACAGGCGCCCGATGACTACGCCGCATCCTTGGAGCTCTTGGCTCCGTTGGCGGATTACGCCGTGATCAACGTGAGTTCCCCCAACACGCCAGGACTGCGCGACTTACAAGATTCCGTCCAGTTGCGGCGCTTGGTGGAGCGTCTCCGTCGGTTGGCCGCTTGCCCGCCCTTGCTGGTGAAGATCGCTCCTGATCTTGATGATGAGGCCATCGATGCGATTGCGCGTCTTGCCTATGAGGAAGGTTTGGCAGGAGTGATCGCCGTGAATACCAGCCTCGATCGGCTCGGATTGTCCCAACGACGTTTGGTGCAGACCGGCCGCACCTTGGCGGAGGAAGCGGGGGGATTAAGTGGTGTGCCCTTGCGCGGACGAGCGCTTGAGGTGATTCGCCGCCTGCGCGCAGGGGCTGGGCCCGCCCTTCCGCTGGTGGGAGTTGGTGGGATAGATTCCCCGGAGACGGCTTGGGAGCGCATCGTGGCCGGTGCTTCGCTGGTGCAGCTCTATACCGGTTGGATTTTTCAGGGTCCAGATTTGGTGCCACGAATTGTGGAGGGCTTGGAAGAGCAGCTGGATCGGCATGGTTTGCGCTCGATTCGGGAGGCCGTGGGATCCGGACTGCCTTGGCAACCCTGACGCCTGTGCTGTCCCAGGGCGGTTACACCGATAACCGATACCTTTGATGGAGTGGCGAATGCACGAGATTCACATCAGCAAGTTGGCATTGCCGACATTTTTTTGTTTGTAAGAGTTGGATCAGGGCTTCATCTCCCTTCGGTGCGGCTGGGCTAACCGTTCCGGAGCACAGCATCACCACAGCGAGCCCCAGCCTGATATGCAACCGCATCGTCTGGGTTCTCTTCGATGAACCGTTTTAGCGATGGTTGTTTGTGCTGTCGAACGCCTTGGGTAACCGATGTGGCTGCATCGGTCTGCGACTCCTCACGTCAAACTTGCAGCAAAAGCCTGGTTTGGCATGCGTTCTGCCCATGGCGGTGAGATTCAATCGGCTGCCCTGAGGCTTGGTGTTTCACCGGCGCAGCTCTTGGATGCCAGCGCATCCTTGGTGCCTTGGACACCTCGGTTCTCCGCTCAGGTTCTAACCCGCCGGTTGCGTGATTATCCAGACCGTCACCACCATCGATTGGCGGATCTCATTGGCAAGGTTCATGGTTTAAGTGCGTTTGCTGTGCTTCCCGGCAATGGTGCAGCTGAGCTGTTCACTTGGGCGGCGCGGGATGCAGCAGCTGTGGGCATGAGCTCTTTGCCAGTTCCTGGATTCGCTGATTACAGCCGTGCTTTGGCGTGTTGGGACGGTGCGATGGCGATGCACTGTTTGTCGCTGGATTGGCCGTCTGTTTTCCCGCAGGCTTTTTCTTCTCCAGGCACCGCTGATGTGCTGTGGATCTGCAACCCCCATAACCCCACCGGCCAACTCTGGAGCCGCTCATCGCTAGAGCCATTGCTTCATCAGCATCGACTGGTGATCTGCGATGAGGCGTTTTTGTCGTTGGTGCCGGATGGTGAGCAGCAATCCTTGATCCCCTTAGTTTCCGAGCACCCCAACCTGGTCGTGATTCGTAGCCTTACCAAGCTCTACGGCATCGCTGGCCTTCGGCTTGGCTATGCCGTGGCGCAGCCCGAACGTCTCCAACGCTGGGCCCAGTGGCGTGATCCTTGGCCCGTAAATGGCATTGCTTCGGCTGTTGCGGAACAGTTGTTGGCATCGCCGGAGACATACCAACGCTGGTGCCGCCGTGCTCAAAGCTGGGTCGCCAAGGAGGGCGCCTGGATGCAGCAGCAATTGGCTCAGTTGCCTGGAGTTACGCCGATGCCCTCGGCAGCGAATTTCCTCCTCATCCATGCGGAGCAGTCGTTAGTTCCGCTGCGGGAAGCCGTAGAGCAGCGCCACCGGATTCTGCTGCGGGATTGCCGCTCGTTTGAGGGCCTTGGTGCGTGTTGGTTGCGGATTGGCTTGCAGAGCCGGCGTAACAACCGCCGCATCATTCGCGCCCTCAAGCAGGAACTCGATCGCGCGCCGTTGGTGTGACCTCAGCGCACCAAGTTGGCGAGCAATCGGGCTAGCTGTGCATCGGCATCCCGTTCGGCGAGCTCGTCCATTCCGACGCGCATTTGTTCGAGCAGTTCAGAACGGGAATCTGCGTCCCCTAACCGTGCTCCGAGCAGGCGGCGAATGCTGTTGCCGAGGGCGGGGTGGTCTGGGGCGTGTTGATGCACGATCACGGCGCCACCCAGTTCGGCGGCGCAGGCGGCATTGGCGTCCTGGTGTTGATCGGCTGCTTGGGGGAAGGGCACCAGGATGCTGGGCGTGCCGCACACCGCCAGTTCACTGAGGCTGCCAGCGCCGGCCCGGCTAATCGCCAGGTCGGCATGTTGCAGCAGGCCGGGGATGTCGTCGCTGAAGCGGCGTTCCACCAGCCGGGGGTGCTGCAGCTCACCGACGTCGGGATCGTTGCCCCCCGTGAGATGCACCACCCGACAGCCTCGCTCCAACAGTTCGGGAAGCACGGCCCGCACCATCCGGTTGAGCCCGAGGGCGCCCTGGCTGCCGCCCATCACCACCAGCAACGGCCCCGGGCCGGAGGGCGCCCAGTCCGGTAGAGGCTGCGCGGTGAGAAAAGTCGACCGCACGGGAGTGCCGGTGAGTACGGGGCGGCAGCCCGGAATCCGTTCGGCGGCCACTGGCAGACCAACGGCCACGGCGGAGCAGAAACGCCCCAGCAGGCGCGTCACCCGGCCGGGGATTGCATTCGATTCGTGCAACACGGCAGGCACGCCACACCAGCGTGCCCCAAGAATCGCCGGGGCGGCGATGTAGCCACCTGTGGTGAACACAGCCTCGATTTGATGCTTTCGGATCAGGCGCCGCACGGTGATGCTGGCCGCCAGCAGCCGAATCAGCTGCACAAGTTTGGTGAGGCCACGGCCCTGCAGGCCTCCAGCGTTCACGGTGATCAGGCTGAACCGAGCGGGTACCAATTCGGTTTCGAGTCGATCAGGCACCCCCAGCCAGCGCACCTGCCAGTGCGTATCAAGGGCCTCCGCCACCGCCAGGGCTGGAAACAAGTGGCCGCCGGTGCCGCTGGCTGCGATCAGTAGCCGAGTCATGGCGGCGGACGTCCCCGTTCTCCGGTCCTAACTTAAATCGATTCCCGCGACAGGCCTGTGCATCGTTTTTGGCGAATGGCCCTTGTCACGGCCTTGTGCGTCGGAGTGGTGCCGATGCAAGCCCCTGGGCGGGCAGCCACTGAGCCTCAAGCATCTGGATCCTTCGCGCAGCGTTTGCAAACGGCACTGAACAGTGGGTCGGAACAGGGGATTGAAGCCGTTGTGGCGCCTGAGCTGCTGCCAACGCTGGCGCGTCGTTATCAGGCGTTCCGCAACGATTTCCCGGGTTTGGCCTGGGCTGTGCGGCCGGCCGCACCCCTGGCGGATGGTCGTTCCACGTTCTTGGTGACGGTGAATGGCGCCACCACCGTGCAGGGGGTCAGCTATCAGCTCCAATCTGAGGAACGTCTGGCGATTCGCGCCGAGGCAGGACGTCTCGTCGCTCAGGATGTGATCTCGCAGGAGTCTTTGTTGCGCAGCGGTAAGCGACCGTTGCAGGTCACTATGGGTATTCCCGATGTGGTGCTCACCGGCAGTCGTTACGACATCGACTTGATTGTCGATGAGCCTCTGGGGCAGGCGATGTTGGCGGGGGGATTGATTGAGTTAACCGATCAACAACTGGCCACGCTCTCGCGACCCAACCTGCAGTTGGCCCCTTTGGGTGGTGGAGGTTTGTTCAAAAGCGTTCAGGCGCCCCAGCGACCCGGATCACAAACTTGGGCGTTGATGCTGGTGCATCCTGACGGCGTTGTGACGGCGACCAAGCGGGTGCAGATCGTGTCTACTTTCAACGATCAAGCTCAGATCTAGTGCGATATCGTTTCCAAATAGGCACTTGATAATCACGATTTCGTGCCGTAATGGCGATGCAGGACTGAGACGTCTTCGTCGCCATGGCCCCGCTCCATCAGGTCGTTTTCCAGGTTGGCCACCAGCCGCGTCACTGGGAGGTCCAGGTTCACGTCGTCTGCAGCATCCAGAGCAATGCCCAGATCTTTGTGATGCAACGACATGCGAAAACCCAGGGGGTAAGAGGCCGTCAGCATGGAGGTGGCGCGATGGCTGAGGGCCCACGACCCAGCGGCGCCCCCTTGCAAGGCATTCACCACGGCCTCCATCGGGAGTTCCAGCCGTTGGCCGAGGGCCATCGCTTCCGCGACGGCGGCATAGCTACCGGCCACCAGCACCTGGTTCACAGCCTTCACCTGTTGGCCTCGACCAACCGCGCCAAAGTGGTGGATGCTGCCGCCGATGATCTCGAGTACGGGGCGGGCATGCTCCAGTGCCGCCGGCTCGCCCCCCACCAGCACCGTTAATGAGCCTGCTTTGGCCCCTTCGGTTCCGCCGGTGACGGGAGCATCCAAGTAGTGAACGCCTCGCTGGGCGAGCCGCTGGGCAGAGGCGATCGCCGTGGCTGGCGCGATGGTGGAGCAATCCACCACCACGCTGCCTGCTGCCAGGTGGTCACTGGCGCCATTCGCTCCGAACAGCACGGCTTCCACGGCTGCGTTGTCGCTCACGCAAACCAGCAGCACGTCCACGCCTTCGGCCGCCTCGGCGGGCGTGGCACAGGTGATGGCGCCCAGCAGGTTTGGATCACGCTCGGCGTTGCGGCTGCGGGTGTGAACGCGCATGGGAACGTCGGCACGCCTGAGGTTGGCGGCCATCGGAAGGCCCAGAGCTCCAAGGCCGATCATTCCCACCCGCAGGTCACATCTGGTCATGGTTGGCGAGCGGTTTCGTCAGAGTTTCGCTGTTGGACGCGTCACAGTGCCTTCAGTTGGATTGTTTGGGCATGAAGTTTTCCATTCATCGCCATGGCAGTGGCCTACTGCTGCTTGGTTTGCTTGCTGTGCCCGTTCTTGGTTATGGCGCATTGGCAAAGGCCAAGCGTGCTCCGATTACTTCTCAGCAGGAGCAGGCTTTGATTCAGGGCCATAAATCCTGGTCGAAGACCAGCTACAGCAAGCGTCGAAGTGCGATGGATCGCACCTTGGCTTGCGTCGATGCGGCGCAGTCGAAAGACGACTTAAAAACCTGCCGCAAGCAGAGAAAGGAAACACGCCGGGCCCTTCGACAGGAGCACCGCGCCTACATGAATCAGGTGCGTGAGCAGGCTGGACTGCCGATTCGTGATGAGCAGCCCCGTCGCAGAAAAAATCGTCGTGCACCGAAGGCCTGAGTCCATCTCATCCATGCTCAAGGCACAACAAAGCCCCCAACCGGGGGCTTGTGTCAAAGCGATCGGTTGCTTTGTTGTTGGGTTGTTCGCTTAAGCGTTGTCGAGGGCTGCAACGCCAGGAAGCACTTTGCCTTCGAGTAGTTCCAGGCTGGCGCCACCACCGGTGGAGATGTGCGACATCTTTTCGGCGAGCCCAGCTTTTTCAACAGCGGCGACGGAATCGCCACCACCAATGATCGTGCAGCAACCTTTGCCACCGATTTCAGCCAGGGTTGTAGCGATGGCGTTGGTGCCGGCAGCAAATTTGTCGAACTCGAACACGCCCATGGGGCCGTTCCAGATCACGGTTTTGCAATCAGCCAGGGCGGCTTGGAACACCTTGATGGCATCGGGGCCGATGTCCAGTCCCATCCAGCCATCGGGGATCGCCGTTACGTCGGCGATTTGGCTGTTGGCATCAGGGGCGAAGTTGTCAGCCAGCACCACGTCGGTGGGCAGCAACAGTTCCACGCCTTTGGCTTTTGCCTTGGCTTCCAGCTCTTTGGCCAGTTCCAGCTTGTCTTCTTCCACAAGGCTTTTGCCAACGGCCAAACCGCGGGCTTTGTAGAAGGTGAAGATCATGCCGCCGCCGATCAGCACCTTGTCGCACTTGTCGATCAGCGCTTCGAGAACACCGATTTTGGAGCTCACCTTCGAACCACCAACGATGGCGGCGAGTGGACGCTTGGGTTCGTCGACGGCGCCCTGTAGGTACTGAAGCTCCTTCTCCATCAGGAAGCCGGCCACGCTCGGCTTCAGGAATTTGGTGACACCCTCGGTGGAGGCATGGGCACGGTGGGCGGCGCCGAAGGCGTCGTTCACGTATACGTCGGCCAGAGCAGCCAGCTTCTCGGCGAAGCCTGCATCGTTCTTCTCTTCTTCAGCAAAGAAGCGAACGTTTTCAAGCAGAACCACGTCGCCGTTGGCCATCGCACCCACCTTGGCTTCGGCGTCGGGGC
>QCVC01000051.1:0-9335 GCA_003210515.1 Synechococcus sp. AG-683-B21
GCCGATGTCGACTCAGGGGAGGTCCTTTGGGTGAATGCAGATCTGGTGACGCATATCGTCCCCAGGCTTTAACGCTGGCTGGGTCTTATGGAGGAGGGCCTGGCTCTGCGTAACGCTCGGTTAAGGACGGTTGGTGGTTTGTCCGCCTGTTGTTCATATTGAACTTGTGGGACTGGCAGCGGGAGCGGCCGCCACAGGGGGATTGAGGCCAATGAGGACTCTCCCCCACACCATTGACAGCAGACTGCTCAAGACCAGGTCTTGGTTGTAGACCAGTTTTGGACGTAAGGGTTCATCGGGATTAACAGAAATCGGCTGGGTGCGTATCGAGTTGATACGCAGAAAGTGAAGAAAGAATAAATACTCACTCACGTCGATACATATCCTGTTGCGCAACCGGTGAACGCAAGCGATTCTCTGGCGGACGCAATCCCCATTTCTCATGCTTACTTGTACGTACCGCGGCCTTAGCTATCAAATTCCTGCTCGCCAAAGCAAAATACAAGAGCTTGGATACGACCGTGGTAATTACATTAACCGTGTGAATGAGGCTCAAAAACAGATGACCTATCGTGGCATCAATCATTCATTCGTTTCAAATTAATCTCACCAGAGATCACGCTTGAAGCCATACAAAAAGCCCTCTGCCAGCCATGGTGGAGGGCTTTGATCTGATCGGTCGGTCGTCGGATTTCTTGTCGATAACCGAAGAGATCAATAAGTCTTGATAGAACCTTATCGCTGAAACCAACCGGTTAATGCAACCGCAAGGGCGTCGGCAGCGTCATCTGGTCTTGGAGGATCGGTGAGGTTGAGTTCTCGCATCACCGCTTCCAGAACTTCATCTTTTTCGGCGTGGCCGAATCCAGCAAGGGCGAGCTTGATTTGCATCGGTGGAAATTCCACCACAGGCACTTTGAAGCGCGCCAACGTCATCATCACCACCCCTCGGGCCTGAACAACGCTGATCGTGGTGCTTGATCGGTAAAAAAAGAATTTTTCGACCGCCGCTAATTCCGGTCGCCAGGCACGAATCAACTGGCGGAGATCCGAGGCGATCACCACCATGCGATCCCCTTCCGAATACCCCGGCTCGGTGCGAATAATTCCGCAATCAAGCATGCGTTGTTGGCCGCCACTGGTATCGATGACGCCGTAGCCCACCCGAGCAAGGCCAGGGTCGATGCCGAGGATCCTCAAGTTGCTTTAGGCCGCGAGGGCTAGTTCGAAATCGGCGCGATCGCTGCCCTCACTGCGTTCAAACACCTTGCAGAACACTTTCACAACCCGATCACCGGAGTCCACCTGTTCCAGGGGATCTTTGCGGAGGCGGTGGCGGAGGCAACAAGAGGCAACCCGGGCCACATCGTCTTCGCTCACTTCCGTTCGTCCCTCGAAGGCGGCTAGGGCCCGCGCGGCGCGGTTGGTCACGATGTCTCCCCGCAAACCATCCACGTCCAACTCTCCGCAAACGGCCGAAATCCGCAGGCGGAGATCGTCGTCGATGCTCACCTGGTCGAGCCGTTGTTGGGCGTCGACGACCCGTTGCTGAAGCGCATTTTGATTGGCTTCAACAGCCGTGCTGAAGCTGTCAGGGTCGCTGTCAAAGGCGGTGCGTTGATCCACCACCTGCACACGAAGTTCTGGGTTGCGCACGGTGCGCACCTCCACGCTCATGCCAAAGCGATCCAGCAGTTGAGGGCGGAGTTCTCCTTCCTCAGGATTGCCGGAGCCAATCAGCACGAAACGGGCCGGGTGGCGCACTGAAATCCCCTCGCGCTCCACGGTGTTCCAGCCCGATGCGGCGGAATCCAGCAACACATCCACCAGGTGATCGTCGAGGAGGTTCACCTCATCCACATAGAGCAAGCCGCGGTTGGCCTTGGCCAAGAGGCCTGGTTCAAAGGCCCGCACGCCCTCGCTGAGGGCTTTTTCAATATCAATCGTTCCGCAGAGTCGATCTTCTGTGGCGCCGAGGGGAAGGTCCACCATCGGCACCTGCCGCGGTTCTGTGGCCACGCTTTCGTTGCGGGTCAACCGTTCACGCACCTCACTGCTTTGCAGATCTGGGTCTGTAGCGGAGCTGTTGTAGGGGTCTCCAGCCACGACATCAATGTCGGGGAGAAGGTCTGCCAGCGCACGGATCGTGGTGGATTTTCCCGTCCCACGGTCGCCCATGATCATCACGCCGCCGATGCGTGGGTCGATCACGTTGAGGAGAAGCGCCAGCTTCATCTCCTCCTGACCGATCACCGCAGTAAACGGGAAAACCCTGCGCTTCCGTGGTGCCGTCACAGTGATCTCTTCTCTCGAGAGAATTGTTTCACAGGCTGCACAGTCAGCACCTGGGGTGGGGTGGCATCGGCGGGATAGACCAATCGCAGCTGAACCTGCTGTTGTTCGCCGGGTTTGAGGGTCACCTGGCCGAGGGACGGGCCCTGTTGCCCTTGGCGCAAGACCAGATGCACGGTTTGGCGTCCCAGCGGCTGACCGTCCGCCCCGTTGAGCCCTCGGATCTGCAGCGGGCCGCGGAACATCACGGGGCCATTGCGATCGCTGCGAAACCGAAGTGAATCGGTGGTTTTGTTGCCCTTTAGGGGGGAATCGAGGGACACCTGCAGCGTTACCGGTTTGGTGCTGTTGTTCCGCAAGGGCAGGCGGAGGTCGTATTCCACTCCGTAGTTGCCGTGGGCGGCCCAGGCTGTGCCGGGATAAAAAGCCTTGAGTTCGGCGGTTTGCACTTGGCCGGTGGCCAGGGTGCCGCGTTCCAAGCTGCTAATTGGCCAGGAGAGAGGCCCTTGGGGGACATCGAGCACCCGGCTTCCGGGATCGGTGATCTCGGCGTCCCAGCGGCTTCCCAATTGGACGCCACTCACCCGCGAATAAATCAACTTGCCGCGGCTGCCGCGGGGGCTGGGCCGGTGTTCTTTTGTACTAAGGATTCCCTGGCTGAGCATGGTGCGCCACGTCTGGTCGCTGGGGGGCTTCGCGTCTTGGCCATGGCCCGCCAGGGTGGCGATGGCGACGGGGGCGGAGCTGTGGAGGCGCAACTGCACATTCCGGCCATTGAGCAGGGGATCGAGGCCCGCGACGGGCATCGGCAAACGAAGCAAGCGCGTGGGTTCTCCTGGCTTCAGGGTCCAGGTTTGATGGCTCAGTTCCGGTGCGGTTCGGCCAGCGAGAAGATCCCCAGCAACACGGCTACCAGGGCCAGACGCAACCACGGCTGTGGTTTCCCGCATGCGGCTGGGAAGCGGCAAGAAAGGGGCCTCGGTTTGGCCCGGTTGGGTGGCCTGGGATAAGGAGGTGCTCCCCTCGAGCAGGGTGAGGGTGACGGGTTGATCGCCGAGGGGTGCGGCTAGAAGCGCGAACCAGAGGGTGGATTCCGGACTGGCCTCGGCATCGCCGGCATAGACGTGATGGCTGAACAGATCAAAACGGCCATTCAGCGCAACGGGTAAGGACGCGTCGCCGCCTTCGGGGAAGGTGGACAGCAGGATGCCATCGCTCGCAATCAGCTCTGGATTGTTGTCGTTCACCATCAGCACGGCATCGAGCTCACCGGGAAGAGGGCGCACGGTTTGCTGACGCACCACCACCTCTGCCATGGCTGGCAAGGTGAGCCCGAGGAGAGCGATTGGCGCCAGGGTGGCTGTGAACAAGCGGTGCAACGTCATGGCTTGGCTGGCGCTGGTTTTGGCTTGAGATGGGGAGCCATGGCTGCGGCCAGTTGGCGGATCATTTCGGTGGAGCGGGGGTCATTGAAAGGACCCTTCACCAAAAAACCCGCCACCGCTCTGCGGCCATCCGGGAGTTCAATGAGGCCGGCATCGGCGTAGGCGGTGCCGATGTCTCCTGTTTTGTTGAAGACCCGATAACCCTTCCGAGCAAGGGCGGAGTCGGGTGCTCCTTGGGCCCCTCCGAGGCCTCGCATCAAGCCCGTGGGCAACAGGGTGTTGGTGACGGAGGTGGCCATCACCTCGCGGAAGAGATCACGGCTGCGGGGGCCGAGAGTTTCTCCGCTATCCACCAGGGCAATGGCGCGGCTGAGATCCCGGGCGCTGGTGGTGTTGGTTCCATCAAGGTCTGGAAGCCAGTTGTTCACCACCGTGGACGGCAGGTCGAGCGCTTGGAAGCGAGCGTTGATGGCGTCTTGGCCGCCGGCCCTCGCAATCATCAAATTGGTGGCGGAGTTGTCGCTCACCCGAATCATTTCAGTGGCCACCTCGTAGGTGGGAAAGCGCGACCCCAGGGGGCGTGAGGCCATCCATCCGGCACCACCACCCACCAGTTCTTTCGTGAGCGTTAGCGGTTCATTCCACTGCAGGGTGCCTTGGTCGATCCGCTCGAGAACCGCCAGCAGGATGGGCGTTTTGATGGAGCTTGCGGCCGGCATCGGCCGGTGCGCGTGCATCTGGGCAAAGCGACCGTCATCGAGGATGAGCATGTAGGCGCTCACCTGCAGGTCCGGTTGGGTTGCGGCCTGTTGGATCCAGCGTTGGGAGAGCGCCGGGATTTCTTGACGCGGTGCAAAGGGGTGTTGGGGGAGCCCTGTGTTGCGGAGAGGGGCGAGAGGAGCCTTTGCAGCTGCGCTGTCGGATTGCGTCGCAGCCTTGGTAGTGATGCTTTCGATCCAGGGCTGCTTGGCGAGCCACTCCGGCAGCGCTAATTGCTGCTGGCGCACCTGAGGGGCCAGCAATTTCAGGGCAGACCCACTGATCACTCCAAGCCCGATCCCAAGCAGGATCAAGCGGGTGATCAGGCGGGCGGGCTGTCCCCAGCCTGGGATGCGTCGAGATGGTCGGCTGCTAGTCAACCTGGCTGATGCCTATCGCTCGGCTGAGATTAGGGGCGGTGTGAGCGGATGGCCCAGCGCAGCTGACGAACCATGCCGCGGATCAAAGCCACTTCTTCCGTTCGAATGGTGGCGCGTTGCAACAGATCTCGCACTTTGCCCATGCGTGCATGGGCCGTGTGTTCCAGCAAAAAACCGGCTTCCAGTAATAAATCGGTGGCATCGTCGAGGAGGGCGGTTAGGGCTGGAGCTGCTGCAGGATCCGGCGAAGACACTTGGGCTGGCTTGGCGCTTGGATCTGCGGTTGGGGGGATGTGGAGGTTGGCGCTGAGGCGCGCCATGTCGTGCAACACGATGCCTACGGAGTGGGAGAGGTTGAGCGAGGGGTAGTCGGCCCCGCTGTGAAGGGTCAAAACCCTTTGGCACAGCCGCAGTTCATCGTTGGAGAGACCGCGATCTTCGCGGCCAAACACCACCGCAATCGGACCGGGTTGGCGCGGCGCTGGGGTCGGCCTCGCGAGCAACCAGGTGAGGGCATCGCTGGGGGAATGCAAAGGGATGGCGCCGTGGTCGATGCGCCCGCAACTGGCCACGCTGCGGCGACAGTCCCCAATGGCCGAAAGCAGCGTGGGGTAGAGCTTGGCGCTGTGAAGCATCTCTCGGCCATGGACGGCCATCTGGAGGGATGGTTCGCTGAGGTGATCACAGCGGGGAGCGACAAGGCGCAGCTCCTCAACGTTGAAGTTGGCGCAAAGGCGGGCAACGCTGCCGATGTTGAGGGGGCCTGCCGGCTCCACCAGCACCACCACCACATTGTTCACAGTGTTGATGTCAACGGGGAGAGCTCAAGGGAGGTCGTGCAGGTAGGCGAGCAGATCGGCCATCGACTGCGGTTCCATTTGAAAGCTCGGCATGGGTGGCGTTTCACCGCTGATGATTTGGTGCACGAGCACCGGATCGTTGCGTTGCTCGGTGATCCCAACAAGTTTTGGACCCACAAGCCCTTGTCCGGCGAGGCCATGGCAACCGGCGCAGTTGATGCGGAATAACTGCCCGCCATGGTCGGCGGAGCCTGGAAGATCGAGGCTGGCGCGTACATAGGGATCTTGGCGGGCATTGCCCAGCACCCAAAGCACGAGAACAACGCAAGCTGAGGCTGCCAACACAACGAGGGCTGTGATGAGACCACGACCTCTTTCCGGCTGTTCAGCTGCAGTTGATGACGGCTCGATCACAATCCAGGGGTGTCGATGACAGAATTCTGCTCAATCTTGATACGTGGTGCGACGTCATGATCGAACCTCTGCTGTGCGGCATCGTTTTGGGTCTGATTCCCGTAACGCTTTTGGGTCTTTTTGTGGCGGCATGGAACCAGTATCGACGGGGCGGCAGCGCTCTGGGGGGCTGAGCATCAGCAGGCTGCTGATGCCGTATTTGCGTTGATCCATCACCGTCCAGGCTGGTTCTGTGACAGGCGTTCGGCGCGAACGGTGTTCACAGATCACCAAACTCTCGTTGTGGAGCCATCCGCCGCAACTGAGTTGTTGGATCACTTGGCTGTAGAGATCAGCGTCGTAGGGGGGATCGAAGTACACCAGGTCGAAAGCTGGTTCGGTCCAATCCCGTTGCAGCCAATGCACCACGTCTTGGCGGATCACTTTGATGTGAGGTTCGTCGGCGAGGCTGTCGCGAACGGTTTGCACGTTTTTGCTGCAGATGCGAGCGGTGGCGGGGTGGTTTTCTACGGCAACAACCATCTGTGCACCGTGTTGCAGGGCTTCACAGGCCATCACACCGCTGCCGCTACAGAGATCCAACCAGCGACAACCGTCGAGGCGGGGAGCAAGGATATTCATCACCGCTTCGCGAACACGGGCCGTGGTGGGCCGTGTGTCATGGCCTGGGGGGCTCAATAGGCGCCGGCCACCGGTGAGGCGTAATTGGGCTGATCCCTTCAATGGACCGGCTCTGCGCCTTGGTGCAACCAGTGGAGCCAGCGCTTGAGCATCGCTTCCCCGGCGGCGGATGATTTTTCAGGATGAAATTGGCAAGCGCCGATCCGTCCGCTCCATACCATTGCTGTGACGGCGGCGTTGCCGTAGGCGGCGGTGGCCGCCAACACCGAGCTGTTCAGGGGAACGGCGGCATAACTGTGCACGAAATACACCCAAGGGGTGGGGTCGTCGCTGTGCAGCAGCGGGCAATTGCTTTCGACTGTGAGGGGGGCCCATCCCATGTGAGGAATGCGCTCGTTGGGATGGCTCTGGAGCCGTTGAACGGAACCTTGGAACAATCCCAGGCCATCTTTGCTTCCCTCATCACTGCGTTCGAACAGAAGCTGCAGCCCGAGGCATATGCCCAGCAGGGGACGGTTGTTGTTGCCCCAATCTTTGAGATGGGGAATCAATCCTGTGGCTCGAAGGTTTTCGATCGCTGGATCGAAGGAGCCAACCCCCGGAAGAATCAAGGCGTCGATCGACTTGAGGTCCTCTGGACCTTGCACAAGAACTGCTTGTTCGCCAAGCCGTTCGAGGGCTTTCCCCACCGAGTGGAGATTGCCCATGCCGTAATCGATCACACCGAGATTCAGGCCCAATCGATCAACCCGTTCGACGAGGCAGATGCCTCAGAGATACTTCGAAATTGTGCCTGAGAGGGTGGCTTTGGGAACGGCACCAACAACGGTGTCGACCTTTTGGCCGCCCTTAAACACCATCAGTGTGGGGATACTGCGAATCCCGTATTGGCTTGCCACATTGGGGTTTTCATCGGTGTTGAGCTTGAACACCTTGATTTGGCCTTCGAATTCTTTTGCGATTTCTTCAACGATGGGAGCCACCATCCGGCAAGGACCGCACCAAGGGGCCCAGAAGTCGACCAAAACCGGCACGTCGCTCTGGAGAACGTCCTGTTCGAAAGAAGCGTCGGTGACAGCGGCAGCGCTCGACATATAGCTCGATAAATGTGTTTCTAATTTAGCAACGTTTTCACTCTCGGCAGCCAAAAATGTTCGGAGCGAAGAGATCTGTGATGGTTGCCTGAAGAAAAGAATGAAAGCTCGAACGCGTCGAGCCGGGGGTGTGAGGAGTGTGTGGGCGCTAGCCCGCACACAAGTTCAGATTAGCTCTCCTCTACTTCCCCATCCCTAAATTTTGAGCTTTCTGGTACACCTTTCCTTCCGTGAGCAGGGAGGGAGCCACCACCACTTCGACGGTTTGCATCTCTGAGATGGTGCGGGCGCCCAGGGTGCCCATGGAGGTTTTGAGGCAACCCAGCAGGTTGTGGGTGCCGTCATCGAGCTTCGCGGGGCCGCGAAGAATGCGCTCAATGCTTCCCGTACTCCCCACATTGATGCGGGTGCCGCGGGGCAAAACAGGGCTTGGCGTGGCCATCCCCCAATGGAAACCGCGGCCTGGTGCTTCCTCGGCCCGAGCAATCGGGGATCCAATCATCACGGCATCAGCGCCGCAGGCGATGCACTTGCAAATGTCGCCGCCCGTGACGATGCCGCCGTCGGCCACGATCGGCACATAACGTCCACTCTCTTTCTGGAAATCGGCGCGTGCAGCGGCACAGTCGGCAACTGCTGTGGCTTGGGGAATGCCAACGCCCAGCACGCCCCTGGATGTGCAGGCGGCTCCAGGACCAATGCCCACCATTACCCCGGCAGCACCAGCTCGCATCAGTTGCAAGGCCACCTCATAGGTGACGCAATTACCGATCACCACGGGCAAGCCCATGCCTTGGCACAGCTCTTCGAGGTCCAAGGTGGCCTGACCTTCAGGACCGATGTGGTTGGTCGACACCACCGTGGCTTGTACAAAGAAGAGATCCGCGCCTGCTTCAGCGATGGCCTTGCGAAACCGCATCGCTGCCACTGGGGTGCCACTCACAGCGGCGATGCCCCCTTGGGCCTTGATGTCTTGAATCCGTTTGCGGATCAGCTGCTCTTGGACGGGCTGGCTGTAGATCTCCTGCATCAACGGAACAAATTCCGTTTTGCCGACGGCGGCAATGCGATCCAAAACCGCATTGGGATCTTCGTAACGGGTTTGAACACCCTCCAGGTTTAAAACGCCAAGGGCACCCAACTCTGAGAGCCGCACGGCCATGTCCACATCCACCACGCCGTCCATGGCACTTGCGATGATCGGAATCTCCCGCGTGATTCCACCAAGGCTCCAACTGGTGTTGGTGACCTCGGGATCCACCGTGCGCCCCCCTGGCACAAGGGCGATCTCATCAATTCCGTAGGCGCGGCGAACAGTTTTGGAGCGTCCAAGCTGAATGTCCACCGAGCGACTTTTCGTGAAGTCGACTCAAACTACCAATTGGGATGGATCGGTTTGTGGTTAACGCCCCACAACCTTGTTCCATGTGGATCCCAACGCATCGATCACCCGCTTGCGATCGCTACTGCGAACGAGGTTGCAGCGGGCGTAGTTCAACAGCCAAATCACACCCGTGAGTTCCAGCAGCCCTGGGGCGAGAGGAACCTTGTTGATTGTGCCGAGAATGCCGCTGTAGACGGTGCTTACGA
>QCVC01000052.1:0-9059 GCA_003210515.1 Synechococcus sp. AG-683-B21
GTGCCGTTGGGGTAACCAGCGACGCAGCCGTACTGCTCAACCAAGTTGCTGAGCGCCTGATAGGCCCAGTCAGTTGGGTAAACGTCGGAGAATTGGGTAACGCTGGTGACTTGGTCGGCAGAAGCCGCGTAGTCAGAAACGCCGTTGATGTTGAGCTCGGCGGCATTGGCGCCGGAGGCCAGAAGGCCCAGGGCGGCAGGGGCCACCAGCAATTGCTGGAAAAGTTTCATTAGTTCCTCACACAGGAAGTGGGCGCTACTGCGCCACGCACAATTTTGTGAGGAAGATTTGGTATAACCCATTACCAATGTGCCAGAAAGCACAATGTCTGGGTACTAAAAAGCACAATGTTTGCGTTCATAGAGCACGATCTCGAAGCGCTAGCCAGGCGTCCACGCTCAATTGGACTTGAAATACATCTGCCTCGACGGTCTTGAGCACCTTTTAGCTACAAATCATGACTAACAAAAAAGCCCTCCCGTTTGGGAGGGCTTTCGATCTATGTCAAGTTACCGAAGTCTCTAAGAGAGAGAAACTTAGAACTTGAAAGTGGTTTTCACGTAACCGCCAAAAATGTCATCGTCTCCACCAGTTGTATAGGGAGAGATGCCAAATATCGAAGGTGTAACAGTGATATTATCCGAGATAGGAATCGAGTAGAAGGCTTCCCACATGTAGTTCTCTTCATCATCATCGTTGTCGATGACATAAGGAGCTTGACCAATAGCGCCACCCAAGGAATTGCCTTCGACGAATACATCAGACCACTCAAGACCTACGTACCAGGTTTGAATGTTTTTAGATGTATCTGAAGGATCAGAGTATCCATAACCAGTGCTGATTGATGGAATCACGCCTGAATCCATAGGGGCCCAGGAACCAGCAATACTGAAGCTATTGCGCTCATTAATGGGAAGAGCATTCGCTGCAGTCGTACCGATGGTCAGACCGTAGTTTTGCTCATACGAGTACATTGCTGCGGCGGTAACATTTCCACCCAGCTGCTCACCGGCATACATCAACTGCCAAGCTGAAACTGATCCAGTTTCGTCAGCTGCGATACCAATTGAACTGTCATTACCACCTGAATAAGCGACATAGTTACCGCTCAGAGTGAAGCCTGGAGCGAACTCCCAAACAGCACCAGCACCAGGACCAGATCCTGCAAGGTTGGTAGTTGTAGTACCACCTGCATAGGTAAAGAAGTCAAGAAGCAGATCGGAAGGATATGCAGTCGCGTAACCACCCAACATGCCAGCATCATCCATACGGACAACAGGTCCAGCAGTCACTGTCAGTGAGTCGCCGACAGGGAAGGTGTAGAACAAGCGATCAACAGTGACAGCGCCACCGGTGCTGCTAGCGGTCTCAATAAACGTCAGACCTTCGTCCCAAATAGAAGGACCAAAGTTGCCTGAACGCAGACGAGTGGTAAGCATGTCCTTACCGGTGAAGCTGGTCTCCAAAGTCAGTCGGAGATCGTAGTTAAAGGAGACGGCTTCATTTGCATCACCATCAAATCCATTGGCAGCACCAAGAACCCAAGCTGTCGATCCACTCAATTTAGTGGTGGTGGAGAACTGGGTTGCTTCCAGTTCGCCAACACGAGCTTCGAGGCCGTCAACGCGTCCACTGAGGACTGCGAGTTCGGTTTCGAATTCTGCGACCAGACGACGCAGTTCGTCGGTCACTTCAGTGACGCGGTCGAGACATGCGTTCAGCAGTGCTGCAGCCTCGTAACGGGTCATCGCCCGGTTGCCGCGGAAGGTGCCGTTGGGGTAACCGGCGACGCAGCCGTACTGCTCAACCAAGTTGCTGAGCGCCTGATAGGCCCAGTCAGTTGGGTAAACGTCGGAGAATTGGGTAACGCTGGTGACTTGGTCGGCAGAAGCCGCGTAGTCAGAAACGCCGTTGATGTTGAGCTCGGCGGCATTGGCGCCGGAGGCCAGAAGGCCCAGGGCGGCAGGAGCCACCAGCATTTGCTGGAAAAGCTTCATTGAATGGTTCCTCACACAGGAAATGGGCACATAGGCCCGCATATCAATAAGTCATTTTTTAACCAAACTTTCACCAAGAGATGTGACACAAGGACTTATGTCTGGTATCTGATGCAACAAAAAGAGGGGAAAATTGTTTGTATCGCTACCAATAACCAGGACATTCGGATGGCTTCCGAGGCACTATTTCGAGCAATCGTGGGGGGTGCCTGCCTTAAAAGCGGTTAGATATTGGTACCTAGCTGAACATAAACCACAATAAATGTTTCGCCTGATACATGTCATCAGGAGATATTCGCCTTCCGAAAGGCGCCTTGAACAGCCGAGATCGGCACGACCGCCAAAAATGGGCAGTTTTGGTTCGAGCGGCAAGAATATTTGGGTTAATACGCACGCTGATTGCTGTGCATCAACGGCCGTTCATATCTCGACGGATCCTTGTCGTGGCGGGAGTGTTTTCATTGACTCTGCTTGCCCTGCAGGGCTGGCGCTCATGGGTTCTACTCGCGAGCTACGACCAGGGAATCTTTCAACAAGTGCTGTGGAACAGCCTGCATGGGCACTGGTTTGAAAGCACCCTCTCCTCTCAGCTCTCCACCAACGTGATCCATGACGGCGCCCTGCCTTCGATCGGCTACGCACGCCTTGGTCAACATTTCACACCAACCTTGTTGATTTGGGCTCCCTTGGTGGGGCTCATCGGCGGCGCGGCCCTTCCCTTGGTTCAGGTGGGCCTAATCACAGCGGCTGGACTTGTGCTTCATCGGCTGGCGAATCAGCTTGTCCCAGAACGCACAGCCGATTGGATCACCTACGGCTATTTCGCCGGTAATGCCTTAATCGGCCCAACGCTGGGAAATTTTACGGATCTCTGCCAATTGCCCTTGGCGGTGTTTTTACTTCTGCTCGGCTTACAGGAAAAGCGGCGGTGGTTAGTGGTGCTTTCAGCCTTGTTGATGCCCCTGATCCGCGAAGACACCGGGGTGCTTTTAGTAGCCATTGGAGCCTGGCTCCTAGTGCGTGAGCAACAACGTTGGCCACTTGCTTTGGCCTTGATCGCCTGGGGTGGAGGTTGGGTCATGGCATGCACCAACCTGCTGATGCCGATGTTCTCCGACGACAATGCCAAGCGCTTCATGGTGGAGAACTTTGGCCAGTACCTCGGTGCAGACCATGCAAAAGGCAGTAGCAGCCTTGGAACACTGCGACAGGTTTTAAGCCAGCCCGCCCTGCTGCTTCAACAATTAATAGACCCGCCGGGTCAAACCCTTCTTTATCTGCTCGGACAAGGGCTGCCCTTTCTGTTCATCCCTTTAATCAGCCTGGATTCGGCGCTGTTAGCGGGGCCAAGCCTGCTCGGGCTCTTCCTGGCCCAAGGGGCCAACGACCCCTTATCGATCACGATCCGCTACACACTGCTTGTGGTGCCAGGGTTTGCCCTAGGAGCCCTGTTTTGGTGGGCGCGTCGGCCGAATCCAAACCTTGGGTCCAAGGTTCGTCTGGCCTGGGGTTGTGCGTTAACCCTCTCGCTTCTACTAACGGTTAGCAGCAATCCGCACAGAAGCCTGTCCGCCTTAATCCCCGACAGCATTGATCCGTGGGTTCACAGTGGTTGGTCAGACCAGTGGGCTCACGGCAAGGCCGCTCGAGAAGCCCTCCAGGTGATTCCTGCTACTGCCTCTGTTGCGGCAAACACACCACTGATTCCGCTGATTGCTCGTCGGTCGGTCGTGGTGCGCTTTCCCTTCAGCACAGACTTTCAAGACAGAGAAGGCACGATGAAAGCGGTTGATTGGATCGCAATTGATCTTGATTTTTTAAACCGCTATGGCGTCGCTTTCCGCGGGGATTGGAAGCAACTTCGCAACAGCAAACGCTGGATCGAAAACAACCGAGACACCTACAACGTTCAGGCCTTGAACGATGGCGTCGTTGTGATGAAACGGACGACCAACCGTGAAGCAGACCACAACCTGAAGCTTGAAAACGCTCTGAACCAAATCCTGGCAGCACCACTTCCCGACGACCCCAAACGGCGCTCCAAACCATGAAGGCCTACCAAAACGATGCCCCCGACCAGAAAACTGGCCGGGGGCTCTCGCCGGGTCCACTTTTGTCGCGGAACCGGATGATCAATCAGAAAGCGCCGTTCAGCCGGCGTTCTCCGCGATCAGCAGACCCTGAATCAAAGAACTGGAAATCATGGACACCTCCTCCTAAGTGGATTGTTGAGCGCCGGCGATGCATTCGGTGGTGTCCAGAACCCGAAGGTCCGAAGATGCCACCACATCACTGCGATCAGGACTCTTGAACACTAACGGAAGTGTCCAGGAGATGAAACGTCCGCGGCAAGGCCGTCGCTGGGTGACACCAATTCTTCTGTGGATCATCACTCTCTGCCTCTGGCTGCCGGGTCTCGGCAACTTGCCACTCCGGGATTGGGATGAAGGACGGGTCGCCACGGTGGCACGTTCCACCACAGGGTTGCTTCCGATGAAATGGGAGCGGTCGTATCTCAACAAACCGCCAGGCCTGCATTGGCCGATGGGCCAACTCATTCGAAGCCAGGGTGAGCAGGAAAGCGTTGTGAGGCTGTTACCAGCCCTCACCTCCAGTCTGGCGATCCCCCTGATCGTGCTACTTCGACGGAACCTGGGGGGACAGGGGCATGATCAATCGGCCCTGCTGGCAGGGGTGGTGCTGATGACGCTGTTGCCGATGGCTCGCCATGGACGACTTGCCATGCTCGATGGCAGCTTGGTCAGCTGCAGTCTTTTGCTCTGGTGGGGCTGGCTGGGCTGCAAGACATCGTCCGGTCGAGCGTTAGCCGCAGGATTGGCATGTAGCGGCGTCCTTCTGCTGAAGCCCCCCGCACTTTTGGGATTCGGTGTGATCGCCCTGTTGGCGGGAGGTTGCCGCCTCCACCCCACAGGACGTCGATGGTGGGCATTGATCGTTGGGCTCCTACCCGGCGCGGGCTGGCACCTTTGGCATTGGTTCGCTCGCGGTGAGGACGCTTTTTTGATGTGGGGAGGACAGGGTTTGGCCCGACTCACCACAACAGTGGGAGATGGCTTCGGTTGGTGGACGCCCTGGGCCGAACTCCTGGAGGGTGGATGGCCCTGGCTGCTGCTTCTACCCGCTGGGATCAGTTGGGCTTGGACCCATCGAAAAGAAAAAGCAGGCCGCTGGCAATTGGTCCTGCTACTCGGTAGCGCAGTGATGGTGTTACCTCTACGCACTCAGCTCCCCTGGTACAGCCATCTGTTATGGCCACCGATCGCCTTGATATGTGCCGAAGGGTTGCACACGCTGCTGGACGAGGGACGTCCCCGTTGGGTCTCTCAGACGTGGCAGGTGATGGGAAGCGTTCTCGCCATCATCGGCTGCGTTGTGATCGTCAACCAAAGCAGTACAATCCCTGGTCTCAGCCTTGTGCTTGCTGGCCTTGGGATTGCAGCCGGCGGACGGACGCTGCAAGCCAAAGCAAAACGGCGCCGCTTTCAAGGGTTGGGGCTTCTTGTGATCGGCTGGGGGTTGGCCCTGCTAGCGCTGTGGAACAGCCAACTTTGGCTATGGGAACTCAATGAAAGCTGGGATCCCAGGCCTGTGGCCGCAGCAATCAAAACCTTGCCCTCAGAAGCGAAGGTGTTCTTGAAGGGGCCAACCCGTCCCTCCCTCGGTTGGTATGCCAACAAAGAGCTCGGCCGGTTTCGCCAAAACGATCGTCCAGATGGAGAGCATTGGGTGGTGAGCAACCGTCCAATTCCTGGATGTCGACGACATGATCAAATCGTCGAAGGGGGATGGCAGCTTTGGCAGTGCGATTGACACCCCATCGCAGCACCCCAGCAGCACTTTGGTGGTGTTCCGCAGTCCTGGGCTTATTGGGTTGGGGTTGTTCTGCACTGCGCCATCACCTACTTCAGAGCAATGCCTATGACCTTGGTCTTTTTGATCAATGGGCCTGGCTGATTGGGCGTGGACTCGAGCCTGTGTCGTCCATGGAACACGTGCATGTGTTGGCTGACCACGGCGCTTGGCTGCTTTATGGAGCTGGGGCGGCCTATGGCCTTCTGCCGAGCGTGCATTGGCTCTTCGCCTCACAAGCCATCGCCCTGAGTTTCACCGCAATTCCAATCTGGTGGCTCAGCCAGCAAGCGGGACTCTCACCAAAACACTGTTGGCTCGCTTGTGCACTTTGGTGGCTGCAACCGGTTGTGTTCAACACAATCCTGTTTGATTTCCACCCTGAAACATGGGTCATGCCCGCTTTTGCCCTCGCGCTTTGGGCTGAACGCGCCGAAAAACCACGGCTCTGGTTTGCCCTACTCCTACTCATGCTGGGAGCCCGAGACGGTCTCATCCTGGTGATCGCAGGGATGGCGCTTGACCTGGGCTGGCGTCAACGCTGGCGCTGGTGCGCAGCTGCAGGGGGACTATCCACCGGATGGCTTTTCATCCTGAGCCAAAGGCTTTATCCCTTGCTCAGAGGTGGGAGCGGCCCGAAGGCTGCCGAGCGCATGTTCGGACATCTCGGCGATGGATTTTCAAGCCTTGTCAGCAGCCTTGAGTGGGGAGAAATTGCCTTCTATCTGCTGATTCTCAGCCTGCCGTTGGGCTGGCTGTGGCGACGATCGTCACGATCAACCTTGCTGATCGGAAGCCCACTTCTACTGGTGAATCTGCTCTCAGCATCAGCCAGTTATCGCACCTTGGTGCACCACTACAGCTTGCCCTTGGCCCTCATTGCCGTGGTTGCAGCCATCCGAGGGGGGCTCCAATCACCCTCTCGTCGCGGTATTCCGACTTGGGGCTTGATTTGGGCCACAGCCTGCTGGCTCGCCCTGGCGAAACCTTGGTTTTTCACCGGTCCATATCTGGAGCGCCAATCCCATCTTGAAGACGTCAGAGATGCCATTGCCCTGATCCAACCAAACGATTCCGTACTGACCACTAGTTACTTGGTCCCCCAACTCAGCCATCGCTCAGCCATCGCATTTCCAAAACGATCCTCCCGACGCCCTCTCGCCGAAACCAGCTGGTCGGTTCTGCTCCTGAATCCCAAGGACCCGGGCTGGGGCTCATCGGCGCGAGTGCAACGATCACTCCTTGACCAAGCCCAAGCCAATGGCTGGAGCTGCCAACGCTGGCCCTCAAGCCTCAACCTCTGCGAAAAAGGTGAGACTCAGCCAAAGGTCTCCAAACGATGAGACCTGACACCACGAACCACCCTTTGCCAAGACAACTAGACAACTTGATGGGTCTGATCGGCTGAAGAAGTAGGGCCAACACAGGACAATTCAGGCAGACTTAGATATAAATAAACAACATGTATAAACACACCAACAGCAAATAAGAATTCAGCGATTTCCTGCTCTCGCGTGTGCAGATAAATCAGATCGATGCCATTTTTCTCGGCCACCACACCCCAATACATCAAAGCAGCAACTCCGAAGTAACTAGCCGTACAACCAAGAGGCAAAATGACATCTATCCAAGACCCCAATCGGATTGAGTCCGAGCGCCGAACCAAAAATCCACAAACCGAAAGAAGGAACAAAAGAGTGAATACACAGGCTGCAACAGTCCATGTATGAGAGTGCCAAAAAGAAAGGTTATGGATATTCGTTTCATGCTGAACATTGTGCTCATTTAAAGTTGCTGGCGTACCCCAGTTAAAAATCATCTGCCCCCAGCTCATTTCCTCCATCGACAATACAAATAGCCCTACACTTCCAGATCGAATCAACAGCTTCAATCCAGTACTAGAAGCCTGAGCAGCAGCTTTCCACAACAAGCACGCGGCCGCCAGCAGGAAAAGAAAGCCCAACCATTCCACTAAACTTCCTTCCGATATTCGCCTCAAATAGCTCTTCAGATCAGTGATCTGCACCCGATAAAGCAGAAAGAAGGGCCAAACTATTAGGGGGATTAAAAATATATTGAGTCGTCTTGAAGAGTCATTCGCCAATGCCATCACGGCACGCGCAATATCCCCGCGGATCACAAGCACAACAAACAACACCCCAATACACCCCTGAAGAATTTGCGCCCACGACACGCTTTGCACACCAGCAGTGCCATTCCCGAGCACATTTCCTACGAGAACACCAAGCATTGCAAGGCCCAGCAATGCAATAAAAACACCAAATGCTTGAGCCAAAAAATGCTTTCGCTCTTCCACCAAAGCCGATCGACTCATCGCCGCATTCGGGGACTGGAGCGCATGCACCTCACCGACTTCACCCATGGAACCAGCATGCACCAAGCTTTAACTTGGATTTAAACACGGGCCTTTCGCAACGATCGCCCTGGAGCCATGACGACACACAAACTCAGAGCAATCCTGCTTTATATCAGTGGCACGCTCTTTGCCGCACACCTGGTGGGCGAGATTGGTACCTACGCCTTTGATGCCGATAAAAACTGGCTTCTTCCATTCAACATGGACCGCGAGTTCAACATACCGACTTTATTTTCCAGCACAATCATGCTGGCCTGTGCATACATACTGAACGAAATCAAAAAAGTCTCAGAAAAACGATCGTTCAAAGATTGGGGACTTCTCAGCAAGATCTTTATCTTTCTTGCAATCGATGAATTCTTTCAAATCCATGAAATTTTCATTATCCCAGACTTAAGACCTTATCTATCGCCAGCACTGGGATCAACCTGGGTGATACCTTATACAGCCCTTGTGATTTACCTGGGCTGGAGGTTTAGCAAGTTTTTACGCTCTCTCGAAAAATACACCCGTCAAAAGTTTCTACAATCCGCCGGCATCTTTTTAAGTGGTGCCGTCGGAATGGAGATAGTGGGAAGCTACCTAGTTCGAACTGGAATCATTCGATTGCATAGCATTTGGTACGGATCAATTACAGGTCTAGAAGAATTACTTGAACTTATAGGACTCATCATATTCCTAACTGCTCTTGCAAACTATTTAATCAAAAAGAATGGGACCATTTATTTACGCGCAACAATTACAAAATAAATATCTCATATTATTTATAAATCAACAATCCCCATTAAAAAAGCCTCCCCGAAGGGAGACTTTTA
>QCVC01000053.1:0-8666 GCA_003210515.1 Synechococcus sp. AG-683-B21
ATTGATGTTGAGATCAGCAGCATGGGAGGCTCTGCTCTTGAGCTCACTCGTCGAGGCCAGCACACCAAGTGCAGCGGATGCGATGAGGATTGGCTGAATGAATCCCATGACCGTGTTGGAACAATGTGGAATAAAAAAACCTCCTTATCGATGGATAAGGAGGAGTTGACATGACGTTTTTTGCCTGAAAAACAGCGTTTTTAGTCGATCAGTGCCACCCAGGCAAATGCAATTCCGATGCCAATCCAGATCCCAGCACCGAGTCGTCGTCCTTGCTCCCCAAGGCGACTGATCACGGTTTGCGATACGGAGCAAACAAGCGTTAGCAAAACAGCTTGGCCAATCAGTAAACCGAAGAAATAGGCCAGGAGAGGAGTGGGCTCGGCCCCAACAATGGTGCTCCCCAGAAGAAAGCCATGCAGTCCGAACAATGGCAAAAGCCAGGTGGCGGGTGCAACCGAAAGGGCGATGAGTCCTTCCACCACCAGGCTTAACGACACAAGAGCTTCAGCCCAAGGCGCGATGACATCGGGGAGGGGGATGAACTGTGAGATCAGGCTGCCCCCCAAGCCGATGGCCAGCATTGGCAGGATCCAGGCAACTGGCCGCTTGAGGCCGATGAAGGCGATTGCCAGAAGAAAGAGCAAATGGTCCGGCCCCAGGAGGGGATGGCCAATACCGCTCACAAGACCGGTCCACCCGGTGAGCTGGCTGCTGTCACCCATGCCGAAAGGGTGGTGAGCAAAGGCGGGGCTTCCGAGAAGAAGCAGCGGAATGATTCCGAGGGCAGCCCACCTGATTGGCCGTTGGTAGCCCTGGATTGAAAAGGTCAAAAGTCGATCCTCGTCGGTTGAAGGTCTGGCGGGCGTTCTGACTGACGGCTCTCGCGGAGACGCTTCACAGCTGCGGGACAGCGGCGGACTTTCACCGCTCTTTCCCCGTTTCCATCAGCAGCTGTTCACTGCTGAAACCAGAAATCTCACCTTAAGGGCGGCCCATGCATTTGCCATGAATGGTTCTCAAGCGTTGGTACAAGCCCTGCACTCATTCATTACATAAGGATGTGGGATGCGTTAGCGGCTGGTTTCGCTGAGAGCAGAAGCTGGTTCGATTCAGGAAACCCGATTGGCCCCATGCTGCGAATTCAAGGCGACGCTCAGCTGTTGAAGACTCTTTTGCTTGAGTCGCTGTGCGAACCCCTGTCTCACTTCCAACACAATGGGTCTCAAGACCGAGCCCTTATTGAGAATGACTTGCAATTTCAGCAACGCCCTTGTACTCTTGCAACCAATTCTCAATCGCAATAGTTGTGACGGCTTCTGCCTACCGTTTTCTGCCCGATGATTCGGTTGCTCCGATGTCGATGCCACGCCAGCAGACTGTCTTGCTAGACCCGGCTGGTCGTGAGCAGGCAACCGTTCTTGAAGTGATGGAAGGGGTTTGTCGTGTGTATTGCCCATGCGAGGAAACCGAAGGGATGACCCTGGCATTTCTTCAATCGGGGGATCGTCTTCGAACGGATCGCCTCTGTAGTGATGGTGCCTGCGTGGAAGCTTTAACCGCTCTGAAGTTCCGGCGAGATGCCGTGAGTGCCGACGAGCTGGGCATGGATGCCGTCAACGAATGGACGTTGCAGCTGTTGCGTGTTCGCCACTTAGGCCAGGCTGAGCAGCGGTTGCATGCGTTGTTGGTTCTCTTAGTGAATCGACTGGGGATGCGGCGAAGTGATTGTTTTCAATTGCCCTTTCGTTTGACCCACGAACGGTTTGGTGAGCTCATCGGTGCCACTCGCGTAACAACAACTCGATTGCTCTCCAAATGGCGTCAATCTGATCTGGTCGAAATGTCTTCGATCGACCTCACAACCAGGCTTTCGCCAGCCTTGGTTGAATCATCTCCCTTGACTTTTTGATCATCATGAGTCTTCGAACAATGGGGCTTCTTGGTGATTTGTGCGGAGAAGCTGAATATCTCTGGAAACGATTGGCCACTGTTCATGTTGCTTTAGAGCGTTGCAGTAATTCGGGGCTTAGGCGTCGCTTTTCTTTTGAGCTCAAGGTTCATATCGAACGCTGTCAAGAAATGAAAGTTGTTGTTAGCAAGCTCGAAGTACTTGGGCTTTCTCAGTCGTATCAATTTTGTTTATTGAAAGAACTCGTCAGGAGGGCCTTGAATGAAAGCTATGCGTTTTCAATCTGACGAAGTGAAAGCATAGGATTTTCTTCTGCGATTAATTCGAAGTTGAATGAGTAGATTATTTCTCTAGCAGGTGCATTTGCCTAAGAATCTCTTTATGCGCAAATTATATTTTCTATTTGCTTGGTTTGCGAGCTAAATTATTTGGTCTATTAATTTCAACAAGCCTAGATATTTCTAATATTTAGAATAGCTTTTCTGGCCATTGATCCTCTGTTTATACGTCCTGCTTAGGCCTTCGGGCCACTATGTATTTAATCCTTGGTGCCATTGTCAGCATTCCAGGCTTTTTGGGATGTAATTCTGCAAGTCATGCCGAATAAAAAGATACCAGAATATGTTCGCTGCAAACATCAATGGATCGTTCAAAAATTTATGTTAGGTGTTCACGCGACGCAAGTGATGAGCCTGACTGAAAATATTGTCGTTGAAATATTTGTAGACCATATTGAGGCATCGTCGCTTGAGCGTCAGCGCTGGCTGACTCGAGTAAGAACAGCTGGGTTTGATCAAGCTCTTATGGAATTTGCAGAGTTGCTGATGGAGCCTGGAAATTCATGGCTTTTCAAAAAATGGGACCGGATCGAGAATGCGATTGTCGAACCTTATGCGGCACAATTTGGTCTTAATTAAGCGACTTCCTTTCCGTAATAATGAGGTAATCACTTGTAGTAATAATGACTTCTAGATGCATCACAGAAAAATAGGTTTCTGCAGGTAAACGCCAGAATAATTGAGTTCAAGCAATGTCATGACTTTCACCATTTTTTTTGCGACATCAACTGGTAAAACCGAAGACGTCGCAGACCGTTTGAAAGAGCTTCTTCCGGGTGCAGAAGCAAAAGATGTTGATAATCTTGGCTCCTCTGACGAACTTGTCGCGGCTGATGCACTCGTGTGCTGTGTCCCGACTTGGAATACGGGAGCCGACGAAGCAAGGTCTGGAACAGCATGGGATGATCTTGCTCAAGAAATTCCAAATCTTGATTTTGCAGGCAAATCTGTCGCGATTCTTGGGCTAGGTGATTCCTCTGGCTATTCAGATTTTTTCTGTGATGCTATGGAAGAATTGTATACAGCTTTTCTTCAGTCTGGGGCTAAACTTATTGGTAAAGTGCCTACAGCTGGTTATACGTTTGATGCCTCTAAGAGCGTGATAGATGGTAAGTTTTGTGGACTGCCGATTGATGAAGATAATGAATCTGAGCTATCGGATCAACGCTTAGCAGCTTGGGTTCAACAGATTAATAGTGAGGCATAGACTTATTTTTTGATTGAGAGGCCGATAAAGATCTTGTGATTAATCCAGGTTCTTTATCGGTGAACCCAGTCCACCCGGATCTCCTTTCGCTGATTTAAGTATTTGTCAATCGACATTGCAGCAATGCATCCATCAGAGCAGGCAACAATGGCTTGCTTAAATGGAGTATTTCTAATATCACCGATGGCCCATACACCATCAAGATTGGTTTTCATATTTTCATCGACTTGAACCCCACCTTCATTATTTAAGGGAATCTGGCCTTGTAAATACTCAGTAATTGGCATGGATCCAGTTGAATAAACGAAGACCCCGTTGGTTTTTAATATTTGCGGCTCTTGTTTTCCACCCTCTAAGATTTTGATCTGATTAACTCCCGACTCGTCACCTTCTATCTCCATCAGTTGTGTACGCTTCCACCACTGAATATTTGGAGAGTTCATTAACATCTCGACGCCTTGTATCGAAGGCCTAGGTTTACTCTTCGTGATCCAATGAACTTTAGATGCAAACTTAATTAATACCAAAGCCTCATCAATTGCCTCTTGATTCGACCCATAGACAGCTACCTCTTGTTGTTTATAGAAGGCAGCATCACATGTGGCACAATAACTAACTCCTCGACCAAGATATTCACTTTCACCGGGAAGTGTAGATGCTCGTCCCATTGCTCCCGTTGCTAAAACAAGAGTTTTTCCTCGAAATGTTCCTTCCGGTGTATATACAATTTTTTTATCTGAGCTTAGATCGATACCGTATACCTGAGCCTGTTGATAGTCGGCTCCATAGCCCACGGCTTGATCTCGCATTGACTTTAATAGATCTGCTCCTGATATAGCTCCTGTTACCCCTGGATAATTGGCGATCTGATGGGTGATGGCCAAGGCACCCACGGCAGGATTTTTATCAAGGATTTGTGTTTTGATTGATGATCTTGCTGTGTATAGAGCGCAAGCACATCCGGCAGGACCTCCGCCAACAATGAGTACGTCTGAGTCGATGAAGTCAGTCATTTTTGGAGATTTGGGTAGGCGAGTAGTCGCTTTTAATCGTTAAGCTATTGTTGATTTCCTCTTCGGGAACCATGTCTAGGAATGACTCAATAACGTCTGCAGTTTGATTTGTTTCCTGGTGGTGAAAGAAATGACGAGCATTCTCTATTGCGCGATAGTGGTCGCCAGGCTTCAGTTGTTCGCTCCATCGGGTGTGGGCCATTCGATCGATGACGAAGTCGTCATTTCCATTGATAACGAGTGTTGGGATATCCGATGCTTTGAATCTTCCTTGCTTGATTTGAGAGGCGATCGATCCAAGAATGTATTCTTCATCTAAACACTTTGCGAGCAGTGATGCAAAAACAGGAAACTTCCTAGACAAGTTACTCCCAAATAGTTGAGAAGAAAGATGAGATAAAATTCTCTCACGGCCACATGGGAGCTGACTTCTCATTTCTAGATAATGAGATGTCCATTGGTTTGTTATTGTCGTATCGGCCGACAGTAAAGTAGCTGAATGTACTAATTTGGGATATTTGCATGCAAATAGATGAGCTATCCCTCCGCTAATTCCATGCCCAATTAGATGATATTTCTCTCCCCCCTCATTAATCGTTTCAAGCATCATTAAATGTATCGTTTCTATGCTGCACGCCTCATCTAAATCATGTTGGAATGACCAACGTTTTACTAATCTATTTTTTGATAGCCTCTTTGCAAGGCGTTGATTAAAGCAGTGAAGAGTTGGCTGTAAATCAATCCATAGGATCGGTGATGGACTCATTATAAATGCGATTTTTATTAGTATGCTCGCGCATGAAAGCGGTAGTTATACCCTTCTACATTCTGATGTTTCGAATGATACCTCTAACGATGTCATTCAGGTGCCTTCTTCCTTCACTTGAATTGTTCCATTTTTTATTTTAGCCTCTAGATATTTTATGAGTTTTTTTTCAGATCTGTCGGCCGATTGGCAGAGCTTTAATACTGACAGATGTGATTTGCGTGTGATTTTTCTCGATGTAATTGATGCTAGATAAATGTCAATAATCTTGGATTTTGTATTTGGTTGCATCATTTCTTGTCTCTCCAGTTGGGTTGAAACTTGATTAAGTCTTCCGGATGAATTGATCCCAGTATGTTGAAAGTCTGCTTCTTTTTTGGTTCGATAATAAAGAGAATTCCCATAGGCTCTGGATAAATCCCCGTAACGGCTTCGAATGGGTCATCGTGACCGACTAAAACTAGATTTTGTTCTTGATCGACAGATTGGGAAAGCAGGGGCAAAAGTCTCTGTCGATAGATCTCGTTATCCCTTCCTGTACATACTTCGCATGGAAGAAAATTAAGTGCTTTGTTCGTTTCATATTCTCCGAATGAAAGTTGTGCCGTATCAATCGCTCGGCAATATTCGCTCGATATGACACGACCTATCGGCACCTTGTGGTTTCGAAGTGAATTGCCAATTTGAGTGGCTTGTAATTTCCCTGCTGTACTGAGCTCTCTTTGGGTCGAGCAATCATCAAGTGATAATTCTGCTGATGCCTGATCGGCCCAGTCAGTCTTTGTTGTTGCATGCCTCATATAGATGATCTTTCCTCCGTTCTGGAGTTCCTGAATCAAGCTGTAGGTTGACTCATGTTGAATCTCATCGAAGTTTTGGTGTGCCTTGCTATCAGCATTAATCAGAAGAGTTGATAACAAGGCGATCTTTAAGATGTTTCTTCTTGACTTTAAGAATGTAGTGCCAAAATACATCTTGGTGAAAAATAACCGTTTCTCAACTCACATAATAAAAACAACCATGCACCCAGCGGTGAATATTGAGAGGTACGCAGGTACTGATTGTCAAATCTTGACGTGCTAAATGATTCACTGTCTAGGCATTTTGCCTGAATATTCATTGCCTTTTAGCATTAAAAAAGCCTGCAAAATTTAAATGCAAGCCTTTGTATATTATCTAGAGGTTTAATTTTAATCTTTGAGTGCGGCTGGTTGATGCTGCCCTTGATAGAGCTCATTATCAATGATCAGTACTGCAGACTTATCATCTCCTGCAAAGCGCACCCGACCGAGAAGATAGGCAAACTCATTCTCGGCCTGGGTTTGTTGGTCAACCATGGGATCCAAGAAGACGGTCGTTCTTACGTCTGATGCGTGTTCGCCAAGTGCATACAGTTGATGGAGGGAGGCGGTGATATCTGCTTCCATCAAAAATGATGATGCAAATACATCTTCTGGAGAATCCCACACTTGATTTGGTGCTTCAAGTGGTTGTAAATCGACGGATTGTCCACGAGCAATTAAGTATTCAGCAAACTGTGCGGCATGTCCATGTTCACTTTGTGATTCTTCGCGGAAATAACGTGAAAATCCTCTGAGTTCGCGCTCTGCAAACCAGACAGCTGCTGCAAAATAGTTGGCATGGGCCTGACGCTCCATATTGAGATGATGTTGCAGCCCGTTGAGTAGATCCTTCGCTATTGGCTCAGCAAGAGCTCGCCCAGAAGGCCCAACGAGAACAGTATTGAGGGAAGTTGTTGCTGTAGTTGATTGTGTCATCTTCAAAAGTTCTTATTGATCGTCTTGACAACATAACCGATTGCATCATTAATGCATGGTTGCGGTGTTAATTTCACCTACTTTATTGATAGTCATTATCAGAAACTATGGCGATGTCACTCGTCAGTCACAGCAACTTGGTGGTTTCTGCTCTTAACGCCATCCACTGTTGGCCATGATCTGGATCGCTCTTTTTTGGGTTTCTCCTAGTTCACTGATGGATACGTTGTCTGGTTTGAAGCGACCAAAGGCCTTCAGCTGGCTCGATGTTCCAAAACCGTTCAAAGGATATTCATATGTTGGTCCAGCGATCGATGAACTGCCTTTTGGTGATGTTAGAAAAGTAATTAATGCGATCGCTTCCTTTTTATTTTTAGCAGATTTTGCCATTCCGGCAGCACTGATGTTCACATGGGCAGGATTCGGCATGATTAACTTGATTGGCTGGGTGAGTTTCTGATCATTTTCTCCGCTCGCACCAGCTTGCATTCGGGCTAAGTAATAGTGATTAACAACACCCACAGCGCATTTACCTTGCCCGACGGCTCTGATCAGAGATGTGTCTCCACCAAAAAATGGCTGATTTACATTCTTGACCATACCTTTCACCCAGTTTGTTGCATTAGCTTCTCCCTTTAAGACAATTTGATCAGCAACAAGGGATTGGTTGTATACATTCTTACGTTTACGAAGGCATAGTTTTCCTTTCAGATTTGGTTTGGCTAAGTCTGCATATTTTTTGATACTGCTTGGATCAATGAGCTTGGGATTAACAATGACTGCCCTGACGCGACGTGTGAGACCAAACCATCGATTGTTTGGATCTCGATATCGTGCAGGAACATTTTTTTTAATTTGCTCAGATTGTATAGGTGCTAATAATCCTTCTTTTGCGGCATTGTTAATGCGTGCTGAATCAACGAGTAAGATGACATCTGCGTTTGAGTTCTTGCCTTCGCGTTTCAGTCTTTCGATTAGAGTGATGCCAGTTGCTTCAATCAATCGAACTTTAATGCCAGTGTTTTCACTAAATGTTTTAAACACCTGACGATCTGTATTGTAGTGCCGACCTGAGTAGACGCGAACTTCTTTAGCAATGCCAGGTAGTGTATTGGCTAGAGGCATCCCTAATGCTAAGACTGCCAACAATAAAGATGATTGACCCATTACACCGTCTTGTTTTTAAGATCCTATTGATTGATGGCCTTTAGGTCTGTCGAATGTTACGCCGTTTCATGGATCAAATGATACAAGCCTGTTTCGCAGTGTTCTGTTCTTGTCCCGCATCATGGATTTTCTGACGTCGGAGCTTTTGGGCTTCGAAGAGACCCTTCACTGGAAGAGTGAACTCACCAAGCATGAGTCGATTTGGCTTGATGGTCGGCTCACAGCCGGAGAGCATGCAGCTCTTGTGAAGCAAAATCATCAACTTGATCCGTCGTCACCTTTGGCAAAATTGATTTCTGAGAATGTTGAACAAAAAATCATTGCTAGTCCTCTCCTCAAGAGCTTTGCTTTGATTCGCAAGGTCCACAGCATCTTGATTTCTCGTAGCGAAGTAGGAGATGGATATGGATGGCATGTTGATAATCCATTTTCGAAGTATGGACGTCGTGATCTTTCTTTTACCCTATTTCTTAGTGATCTCTCTG
>QCVC01000054.1:0-8561 GCA_003210515.1 Synechococcus sp. AG-683-B21
CTTCCAATGCTCGAGATGTGAGATTAATCTGATCAACCCCGCCAAAAAATACCAGCACCCGCTTCACCTGCTGGCGCATTGGCACCTTTAAATGCAGATGCGCATATTCAGGGCCCAACAATGCGTAATGAGGACCGAGTAGCTGTCGGCAATGCTCAGGTACAAGACCTGAGTAACGTGTCTCGGTGATATTTCCGAAAAAATTTTGATCTAGTAATAAATCAGTATGATGCTGCCGATCAGCCAGATCATCTATCACCAAAAGTCTAGGGGAATCATCACCAGCAATGGAAGCAAGCATCTTTACTTCCCAGTTGATATCAAGTCCGTAATGGTCTACTACCAGCCAGCTTGCACTGGAAATTCCAGACTCGGAAAGGGATTTTAAGCAATCATCAGCATCCTGATCTTGGCTACAGCCCAACCAAGCACTATAAAGATCACGCTCTTCTAACTCATCGCAATTGGTTAGAGCATGCTCCGGCAAATTAAGAACATCAAACTCCTTCTCAAGCAAGTTAATCAAATCACCAGTCTGGCGTCGACATAAGAAAACAATGGTCGCTCCGCGCTTCTGGAGAACTCTTGCGAGAGTTCGACAACGCATAACGTGACCGGAACCAATAGATATAGACGCATCACAACGAATCAGAATCAATGTCATGAATTTAACAAATAAAAGATAAAACAGTCACTAGGTTGATGGGTAATTGCCATGAGAATTTAGTTCTTGATTCCTGTTAAATTAATCCAAACGATAAAAGATCAATTTTCAATCCGAGCCCTTACATAGCAAAGAAGAAGGAGCATACAACTGAGAGCACAATCGATTCATAATATTTATAGAAAATTTATATCAGCGGTACCATGCTTAAGCCTACACCCCAGAAAAAAATCGAAAGAACCATGGAAGATAAAGTTAGTCATCATGACAGTCAGTAATTAAGACTCTTTTTATAAGCTCTGCTCGATACCAATCATCTTCAGTATCGATATCCTGAACCCGCCAACGAGGCAGAATGAGCACCTGACTCCCTTCAAATAAATTCCTAGTTGATAGCCAAGCGTCTGGCCTTCCCCAGTAAAATTGGCCAGCATCATGATAAAGCTCCTCTAAATCTTGACTCCGTTTGGCAAAGTTCTCAGGCAACCACATCTGAACTTCACCTGTAGTTGAATTAATCTTCAAAGCACGTTGGATAATTGATGAATAAGTTGTGACCGTAAATACGAAACGATCGTTAGGCATTTTGCCTAAAAGATATGAACCTTGCTTCAGATCAGCTGATTGAACAAATGGAGATGTAGCTAAGAGACAGCACACAGCATTAAGACTATACCCTTGGTCTAAGCACCATTGAACTGCATGAGCAACCACAGGGGTAATACCCACAAAATCATCTGAAAGCCTTCCCGGCCTTGTAAAGGGCACTATTGCTCCGAATGAACGCGCCACTTCAGAGATTTCTTCATCATCAGAACTAACCAGAATCTGCTCAAAACATCCAGATCTCCTGGCAGCTTCAATCGACCAGGCAATCATAGGCTTGCCACAAAAACTGCGGATATTTTTACGCGGAATGCGTTTGCTGCCTCCTCTTGCAGGAATAATACAAATGTCCCCAACCACCATTAAGAACGCCTCATCTTTATTCCCTTTTCCTGACAGTACAAACGAACAGTAGAGGGTGTCTCTTGAGTCAAAGCAAAAATAGAACCAGCAACAACACCCTGCACTCGTGAACTCAACAATACATCGCTAAAATGCTGTGGTTTGCCTGCACCTCCTGCAATAAGAACTGGAACCTTGGGTGAAAGGCTATCCAAGTCGTCTAATATATCTATATCCAAACCATTCATAGCACCATCTTTATCAACATTATAAAGCAGAATTTCACCGGCTCCATTGTCAATAGCACTTAACAAAGCTGACGAAAAGGAAACATCTTGAAGAGGCATAGATTTTCTATAGTCCCATACTTTTGCACTAGAGTGAGGCTGACGACTATAAGGCAAACACACACCAAGACTCTGACCACCGATTAAATCAGCTATTTGCTTGATCGACAGATTATTGTCTAGAAAAGCACTTGTTATATAAATTTTATCAAACCCTGAGTTAATGCAGAGTGCTGCATCCTTAGGAGATGAAATCCCTCCTACATAAGTAATGGGAACATCAACTTCCTTACGAACCAAAGAAAGCAAACGCTTGGATGCCTGAAAATTACATCTACCAGCCTGATCAAGATTCACTATCAGCAGTTCATCGCAATGACGGCGTACATGCAATCGCAATTGCTGGGCCAATGTACCCACTGTTCTCCATGGGCAAAATTGCTGTGATAAAATAACATTGGTTCCACCTTTGAGTAGTATAGATGGAATAATTCTTTTTTTCATTTTTTAATTACATGATCTAAAAGTTTATAACCTGAAGAACCGCTTTTTTCTGGATGAAATTGAAAACCAATAACGTTTTTTGTGGCAACAGCAGCTGATAACAAACCGATAGGATGCTCAAAAGAAATAATCTTTTGATTGATATCACTAGGAATTGCATGATATGAGTGGACGAAATAATAGTCCGACAAAGAACGTAAAAATTTATTAGAAAAACCAGAGAAATCCCAAAAACTAGAACGACTAAATAATAATTCATTCCACCCAATATGTGGAACGTGAAAAGAAGAGGCCCACGGGATGAGATGAGAATAACCCTTAATCAACCCAAGTCCTTTAATCCCTGGACTTTCATCACTGCCCTGCAATAGAAGCTGCATACCTAGACATATACCTATTAAACAACCTCCTGAAAGTGCATGCCTTAAGACAATATTTTCTAGATTAGATGATCTAAGAAAAGCCATACCCTGAGCAAATGTACCAACGCCAGGAAGAATTACTATGTCGTCAGAGTTCAAGGCTGAATCACATCTGAGGATAGAAAAAGTTTTATGCGTGGTCCGCAAAAATCTCTCCAAACTGTAAAAGTTGCAGAAAGGAAAATCAACAACCCAAATCATATCAAAGACTGACCACCATATACATTAGTAAAGTCTCCAAGGAGACGAGGGGAACCATCTTCTCTTCTAATAAGTTCACCGGAAGAATTCTGTTCAAATAATTCATAATTAGTGTAATCATCACAAACCAGATCGAATTCGTCCTTGGATATATTATACTCTTCCAAAATCAATTCTAGTGGCTTATCCAAATACTCTGATGGATACAAACCATCATTAGAAGCAACTAGAACGGCTGCATCATCACGAGAAAGCAGGCCACGTCTTATTAAGTTACAGGCAACATCAGTGGCCCGACTGAAACCGAACTTTAAGTACTTTTGATAATCATGTATTCCGTGAACGTAATTATCTAGATTTTCATAGTTGGCTATAGACCCTTTTATGTTAGTAGGTGCTACTTCGAATCCATGAGCCTGAGAAATTGCAACATTGCTTATACCGTCCCATTTAAAATAATTATCCAAATAAATTCCTTTTAAGCCTAATCTCTCAACCTCTTGAGGATCTGGGTACTCATACATATAAAGATCTGATTCTTTTACATCAACAATTGAAGCCAAATCTGACACCCTAAGACCATTTAGAGATCCATATTCTTCTAATACCCTACGATCAAAATATTTAAGAGACGCGTCCTCGGGGCGACCAGCCCCATATTCTCTTTGCGGGCATTCACCCCAAATTATGACTGGTATCTGAAAAAGAACAGCAGCACGCACAGGTATCGTGTAAACCAAGAGGTGCTCAGGCCATTGAATATCACCGACAGTAAAAAAAGCGTGCCTATTAACTGCCCTTCTAACAGACTTATTTACTGAAAATTCGACATAGTCGCAATCAAATGATTTCAAATTTTCAATATTTCTCCTACCTATTGGCGTCAATTGATCAGTAGGTGCGGTAATGCATAATGGATTGTAGCCCTCTTGAAGCATGCGCCACACCTGATAAGTGCTGTCTTTACCACCAGATACAGGAATAATGCAATCATAATAAGTATTTTTTTTATTTGTTTTTATTATCTCTCTTAGGACCTCAGGGCCAGAAGTATAATCATATATTGATCTTTTGTTAAATGAGTGACATGCACCACAAATCCCATCCTCAAACCAGAGATCGGGCTTTGTCGATGGATAAAGGCATTTTCTACAGTACTTCATCGTAGATACCGTCAAAGAGAATAGCAGGCTTGTATTTTATATCCTAGAGACGCTAGTTCAATAGCATCAAAATCAATTCCGCCGAAATCGATGGGTACTTCTTGACCTTCATGGCTAGGCAAATATGGATCATGCTCAAAAGAAAGATAATTTTTAAGTGCGAAGCTATCTGTAATGACAGTCTTAAATTTTATCGGATAGAAGTCAGATTTCTCAAAACAAATATTTAAGCTATAAGCACTAAAGAGGGTAAGATGCTCAATTCCATCAAACATGTTACATTTATCTCTCATTACTCTTGCCGCCAGAGAATCACATGTTGGAATCTGAACAAATATGCATCCACCATCGTTAAGAAATGGCCTAAGGCTTTGAATGTACATGCATGGATTAGCTATATGTTCTAAAACATCCCACATGGTGATTACATCAAACTTAGAATTCTGGGGGATATCATTTATTGTTTTCCCAATAATATTGATGCCTTGAGATATCGCATAGGATGCCTCAAGCTCGTTTGGCTCTACACCAAATGAATCGAAACCAAATTTTGAAGCTTGTGCAAGAAAATAACCACTAGAGCAACCAATATCAAGAATACTACCCTTAATAACCTTAGACTGTATTAATTCTAAACCAGAGGTATATATACGCTGATAAAAATCCGACTCGTTTTTATGCCACTCAAGACTTGAAGTTGGATAATCAGAGTAAAATTTAAGCAAAAAGGATGTAGACAATGATTTTTTTAAAAATATATGACGACATTTTTTACAATACGCATATTCTCCACCATTTTTGATGAACAAAGTTGATGATTCAGAAGACCCGCATGTTGGGCATTTGTTTATCTGGTAGGCCGTGTCTCCCGGCAGATTATTTATAAAATTATTTGTATACTCAGATGCTTTATCTAATTGCTTTTGGCGATTAATATGAAGATCTACTTGATTGGAAGTTTCGAGGTTCATTTGATCACAATAACGATTAAAAGAAAATAGGGGAAGAAGGAGAGAATTTGTCTTTAAAAAAGACTAGAGCGACACCTTATTATCTTACTACAAAGTACGTCCATGAGCAGGAGATACGCATAAGCTTGAGGCTACATTACATTAACGGAAACCTTTTTGCCAATAGAGCATGAAAAAATAACTATAGAAATAAAAATATCAACACATGGTAGAGAAAGTAAGATTAATTTGACAATATTTCAACCTTGGTGTGATTCTGCAGAAAACAAATTCTTGAAAAATATAGACATCAAGAATCTATTTATTCAGGCAAACTCTTAGCGGTTCAAGATCATCACTACCATACAAGATTAACCATTTATCATGTTAGAGGAATTTAGTTGGGCAAGGATTTGACGAGGACTGCCACAATTCTTGCTACATTTACATCACTGAGCCCTGGAAATACAGGTAAGCTTATGGCACTTGTTCCATAATTCTCTGCCTCAAGATATTGCCCCTCACAAAATCCCAAATTTCTATAATAAGGCTGCAGATGCACAGGGCTATAGTGCAATTGCACCCCGATACCATTTTTACGCAAATCTTCAAAAACCTGAAGATGCTTGCAAGAACTGGATTCCTGGATTCGAATTACGGCTAAATGCACGGAACTTTTCACATCCTTAGGAACCTCCAGTAAATCTACAGGTACACCAACTAATAAGTCTTGATAAACCATCAACAACCTGTTGCGCTCCGCCACGATTTGCTCGAGACGATCCAATTGACTTAACCCAAGTGCAGCTTGAAGATCTGTGATCCGATAGTTAAATCCCAATCGCTGCTGCTCATATACCCAAGGCCCCGCCGCGGGCCGCTCGAATCGGTCGGAATCACGAACGATGCCGTGGCTGCGAAGTTCCGCCATACGTTGTGCCAAGTGCGGGTCATTCGTCGTAGCCAATCCGCCTTCACCAGTAGTAATGATCTTCACTGGATGGAAGCTAAAAACAGTAATAGAGCTGTAGCGACAGTTACCAACAGGCTCCTGCTGGTAACAGCCACCAATCGCATGGCTAGCATCCTCGATCACTGCAAAGCCATAGCGTTCAGCCAAAACTTGAATCGCCGCAACATCACAACTCGAGCCGGTGAGATGTACAGGCACAACCACTTTAGGCAAAACTCCCTGACATTCGGCCTTCTCCAGCTTCTGCCTGAGAGAATCAACGCTCATCAGACCAGTAGTGGGATCAATATCAACGAAATCAACCTCGGCGCCGCAATATTTTGCACAGTTAGCAGAAGCTACAAATGTTATGGGTGAGGTCCACAGCCAATCTCCGTGCCCCAATCCTAAGGAAAGACAAGCAATATGTAATGCACTCGTAGCACTGTTCACTGCAACGCCATAAGCAGCATTCACCTTCGCGGCCACTGCTTTTTCAAACGCCGCAACCACTGGACCTTGAGTTAGATAAGGACTTCTCAGAACTTCTGTTACAGCAGCAATATCGGATTCCGTAATGGTCTGCCGGCCATATGGAATGAACAATCCCTCCGAACTATTCATACTGGCTCAAATGACGAGTCAACATGGCTAGTGATGAGAGCCCGTAGTTGTTTAACATTAAGAAAGTCTGGATTCGAACCGGAGTCGTAAGAGAATCCTTTCGGTACGGGCCTGGCATCAATACCGAACTCCTTATATAGCTGCTGTACCCGCCCATCACTAGGGAGAATGGCATAGTACTTACCCAAATCAACCGTTGAAAAACTGTCAGAAGCAGTAATCATCTGCTCATGAATTTTCTCGCCTGGACGAATACCAGTAATCAATTTTTCACAACTCGGCCCAATTGCTTCGGCTACATCAGAAATTCGATAACTGGGGATTTTAGGAACAAAGATTTCACCTCCTAGTCCATGACTCAGTACCCAATGCACCATCTCAACACCCTCTTTGAGGGAGATGTTAAAACGCGTCATCGCTGGATCTGTAATTGGCAGGAGGCCAGTTTTAACTTTATTTAAAAAGAAAGGAATCACAGATCCCCTTGAGCCCATAACGTTTCCGTAACGAACAACTGATAAGCGAAGATCTCGAGATCCTTTGATGTTATTAGCAGCAACAAACAACTTGTCTGAGCAAAGCTTTGTGGCTCCATATAAATTAATGGGAGCCGCAGCTTTGTCCGTACTCAAAGCAACCACCTTCTTAACGGCAGTATCCAAACAAGCCTGAATCAAATTTTCAGCGCCAATCACATTCGTCTTTACGAACTCAATAGGGTTGTATTCAGCTGCTGGAACTTGCTTCAATGCTGCAGCATGAACAACAACATCAATCTGATCTAAGGCAATCCGAAGACGATTCTGATCCCTTACATCCCCTAAAAAGAAGCGCAACTGAGGATACTCGCTTTCTGGATAAAGCTGCTGCAACTCCCATTGTTTTAATTCATCGCGACTATAAATAACAATGCGCTTAATATCCGGGTATTGATGGAGAACGGAACTAATAAACGCTTTTCCAAAACTTCCGGTACCACCAGTAATAAGAAGTCGACTCGCTGTTTCAAGCATCAGGATAAATGTGCAAGTTTTCCAAAGAAGAAGTTCACTTACGCAAACAATATCTGTTTTGACAATTACATTGAAATAATGATGACTCACCTTCAACCATACTCAACGGCTTCCCGCCATCTTTTGGCGCAGCTGCTTCACTCGATCGCGAAGGTTAGCCGCCTCCTCAAAATCAAGCTTCTTGGCAGCGTCTTTCATCTTGCTTTCAAGCTGATCGATCAACTCCGGCAACGCCTCGAGCGCCATTCCGGCATCTGCATCGTTCTCTAATGCCCGGACCGCTTTGCCTGCCACCTCCACCAAGTCGGCATCGGGGCCGTCTTGCTTCAGCTTCCTGGACAATTCCAGGAAGCTCAAAATTGAGTTACTGGCCTTCTTCCCTGCGGCCGTGGGCACGATGTTGTGCTCATCGTTGTAGTTCTGCTGGATCTTGCGCCGTTTCTCGGTGACATCAATCGCCTTGAGCATTGAATCGGTCATGTTCTCGGCATAGAGCAGCGCCTTGCCCTCCACATGGCGCGCCGCTCGACCGATCGTCTGAATCAGGGAACGCTCCGCCCGCAGGAAGCCCTCCTTATCGGCATCGAGGATCGCCACAAGCGAGACCTCTGGGAGATCCAAACCCTCCCGCAGAAGGTTCACCCCCACCAGCACGTCATATTCGCCGAGCCGTAAATCTTGAATAATCTCGATCCGCTCAATCGAATGGATCTCCGAGTGGAGATAACGCACCCGTGTGCCGTTTTCAGCCAAGTAATCGGTAAGATCTTCTGCCATCCGCTTGGTGAGGGTGGTCACCAAGACCCTCTGATTCTTCGCAGCACGATCCCGGA
>QCVC01000055.1:0-8395 GCA_003210515.1 Synechococcus sp. AG-683-B21
GAGCGGATGGACTCGCGAACGCCAATTTTGGAACCAACAAATCCTTCCCCTGGTTGAAATCAACTATTGGAGAAGCATTGACGAAAACGGTCGACCAACGGACTTGAGTTGGCGCGTTGACGCTCCGTTTCAGCTGCTTTTTCTACTAGACATCGTTCTTCGCTGTCTTCGGCTGAAGTCGCGATACCCAGCGATTCGCTGGCGGGATGCGGTTCTACGGCGATGGATCGACCTCCCACTGTTGCTTCCCTTTGCCCGTTGGATGCGCCTTGTTCCTGTCACTGAGCGACTGTCCAGGACTGGTCTCATCCAACTGGAACCGCTTCGTGCGGTGATTAGCCGCGGCGTTGTGGCCCTCTTGGCCGTAGAGCTCTTCGAAGTGATCACCATTCGCGTGGTGGATACCTTTCAACAGCTCATTCGATCGCCTCAGCTACCCGAGCGGGTGCGCAGCCTCTGCAGCCATCAAACCAGCAACGCAAACGAGGATCGGGAACTGCTCGAGTTACTCAGACTTTGGCTTCCGCTGTTGTTAACCAAAGTGGGACCTGCCTTACGACCGCAGCTGGTGGCTTTGATCGGACATCTACTCCAACAAAGTTTGAGTCGGAGCGTGATGCCTGAACCACTGCGTCGTGTGGCAGCGCTTCAATCCGCCGAAGCCGAATTCAGCCGACAGCTGGCAACGGGGGTGGTGGATTCCGTGTTGGATGTGTCTCGAGGGGCCGGCAACCGGATTGGTCAACGGGATCAAGTGCTGGAAACCCTCGGAACTGATGCCCTCGACCGTCTCTGGGAAGAACTAGCCGTGATCTTGGAACAAGGACCCGTTTTGGAGCGAAGCCAAGACCTACTCACATCTTTTTTAGAGGAGCTCAAACGTTCAGGATTCCGCCAATTCAGCGATCAAGATGATGTTGACGCTCTGATCAGTGAATTGGACGGACTGAATTTCAGTCCTGCAGACCGGACGCCCAAACCTCCGGCTTGAAACCAACCAGAAAAGACCCATCCGACCGTTTCACAAACGGTCGCTTGATCAACTTTCCATCCTTTGCCAGTGCCGCGAGGGCTTCCGAGTCCGACATGGCTTTCACCACAGCTGAACCAAGGGCGCGATAGCTCTGACCGCTGGTGTTGAACAACAGCTTTCGATCGCCCAAAAAGGTGAATGCAGCGTCGAGATCGTTTCGAGAAGGAGGATTTTCCACGATGTCGTGCACATCGTGGGCAATTCCTTGATCCGTAAGCCAAGCCAAGGCTTTTCGGCAAGTGCTGCAGCGGTTGTAGCTGTAAACCTGAAGCGGTTCAGCCAAAATCAGCGGCCAAATAACGACTTAATGGCACCAACAAGGCTGTTCGAACCGCGACCCACTCCCTCTTCAGGCTTGGTGCGAACCGTGATGTCACCAAACACGGTTGTGCGGCAGCTGAGGCGGAAATTAGCCGGACGATCGGCGAGGTAAACCTCTTCGACGTCGCTGCGGGGAGACAGGTTGTCTTGGCCCTCCACCACTTCCATGACACAGGTGCCGCACTGGCCAACACCGCTGCAATTGTTGAGGTTATTGAGGCTCTTGTAGGGATTAATTCCAGCGTCCAAGGACGCCCTACGGAGATTTGCACCCTCAATGCACCCAACCTGTTCTCCTTCCTGCTCAAATCGGATGGTGGGCACGGGTTCTGCTGGATCTCTAGTGCGCACCAACTTACAAGCATCTGGCCATCAAGAGGGGACCAATTTCAGATCAATTCGCGGCCTTAATGCAGGAGTCGAGTAATGGCTGCACTGCATGGACATCCCGCCAACCGCTAATCGTCACGACTCGTCCATCCAAATTGCGGTAAGTGCGGAAAAATTCAGCGACGTCTTCGAGTCGTGATGCGCCGATCTGACGAATGCTGTTGATCGAGGCTTGTCGTGGGTCGGCTTCTGGCACGCAGAGGATTTTGCCGTCGTAGGCACCGTGATCATTCATATCCAGCAGCCCGATGGGGCGGGCCCGAATCAAACATCCCGCAAAGGTTGGTTCGGCCATGATCACCATGGCGTCGAGGGGAGAGCCGTCCTCCGCCAAGGTATTTGGGATAAATCCGTAATCGAATGGGTATCGCACTGATGCGTGCAAGACCCGATCCAGAACCATCACTCCGGATTCGGCAGAATATTCATACTTGTTGCGACTTCCCGCGGGAATTTCAACGAGAAGGTTGATCAGCCCTGGTGAGGGAGACGGGGGCAGATGGCGGAGATCCATGACGATCCAAGGTGGTGGGGATCAGTCGTGATGGCGAAATCGAACGATCGGTGATGACAGCAGCCAGCGGCGCTCCGAGACTGAAACAAGCGATCAACAACCCTGTTATCGCAGTGATTTGTGCACTCGGACTGAACGGTTCATCAGAGTCTGCGGCAGGGATGCCGTCGTCACCGGAGGGGAATGATGGGTCTGAAGCCATGGAATAGGAGGCTGCAGAGCAGCATCCGCAACTCATCGTTGAAAGATGTTGCCCAGTCTGTCATCGATTACGTCGTTACGCAGCAGGACGGTCTTGACGATCGCGTCGCGCGGCCAGGTCGGATGGTGCTTCCTCTCCTGAGCCCTCAAGATGAGCCCGAATCCCTCTGAGCTCCTCAAGAATGGCTCCCAGCATTTGTTGCGTGGCTGTTGAGGGGGAGTTCAAAACCTCAACCGTGACCTCCTTGATCCGAAGAACATCCTTGGCAAAACGAGCAACCTCGTTGGGATGGAAATAGAGAGGATCTTTTTGATCGCTCCGATACTCGGGATTGAGCTTGCGAGGGTTAAAAGGAGGGTTGAGATTTCGGGGGTCTGTATTGGTGTAGCGATACACCGACGCCCGGGAACGATTCAAAGACTTCTGAACGTCATCAATGCCAACAAGAGCATCAGATTGCGCGGAGACGATGGGGGTTTCCATCGAGATATCAACTGATTGTTGAACTTGTGAGGCCACACTTTCAACAGATCGAGGAAACATTGAGGTCCGCGGGATATTGCTTGATGGCTCGGACGGTAGCAGTTGAGACTCAGGTCGTACAGGGGTATCCAAGAGAAACGGACACTTCCGGCAGCGGCACCAGATCAAGCCGGTGATAGCTTCCAAATCTCTTTGAACTCTTTCCCATGCGCGTCTCCCGCCTGTTGCTGGTGACGCTCCGGGATGTGCCAGCAGAAGCAGAGATTGCCTCACACCAATTGCTCTTACGCGGGGGATACATCCGCAGGATTGGGTCAGGTATCTATGGATACCTTCCGTTGATGTGGAAAGTGATCCAACGGATTACTGCCATTGTTCGAGACGAACTCAACACCGCCGGGGCCCAAGAAACTCTCCTTCCTCAGCTACATCCCGCTGAACTGTGGCAACGCAGTGGCCGATGGCAGGGCTACACCGCCGGAGAGGGGATCATGTTTCACCTTGAAGACCGACAGGGGAGAGAACTGGGACTAGGGCCAACCCACGAAGAAGTCGTGACCAGTCTCGCTGGGGAGCTGTTGCAGTCCTACAAACAGCTGCCGGTGAATCTGTACCAAGTCCAAACCAAATTTCGGGATGAAATTCGCCCCCGTTTTGGGCTAATGCGTGGGCGCGAATTCATCATGAAAGACGCCTACTCGTTTCATGCCAACGAGGCCGATCTCCAGAACACCTACCTGGAGATGGATCAGGCCTATCGACGCATTTTTGAACGCTGTGGATTGGCAGCGGTTCCCGTTGATGCCGATAGCGGTGCGATCGGGGGCGCTGCCTCTCAAGAGTTCATGGTCACCGCCGATGCAGGCGAAGACCTGATCTTGTTGAGCGACGACGGCACCTATGCCGCCAACCAAGAAAAGGCCATCTCGACTCCTTCCAAGGCGATCCCCCTCGAAGGGACCTCACTCGAAGGGACCTCAATGGAGCTGATCAGCACTCCAGATGAGATCAGCATCGACGTGCTTTGCCGCTCCCATGGCTGGCATCAAAGCCAACTCATCAAAGTTTTACTGTTCATTGCCCGCTTGGACGACGGCACTGAACAGCCCCTCCTCATCAGCCTGCGAGGGGATCAAGACCTCAACGAGGTGAAACTGATCAATGCGGTGGGGCGCTTAACAGGGCAAGTGGTCTTGGACTGCCGTCCAATCCAGGCTGAAGACCTGAACAAACAGGGGATTGACACCATTCCCCTCGGCTTTATCGGACCAGATCTAGACGATGGCGTGCTGCGCTCAGCACGCAGTTGGACGAAACAATTTCTGCGTTGCACCGACAGCACAGCCGCAGCCATGGATCGCATGGTCTGTGGGGCAAATCAACCCGATCAGCACCGCCTCTATGCCACGTGGGCCGATCTCGGTGGAGCACCCAAAAGCCTTGACCTGCGCAAGGCCAGAGCCGGTGAAGCCTGTGTTCACAATCCCGAGGCTCATCTCATCGAAAAGAGAGGCATCGAGGTGGGACACATTTTTCAACTGGGACGAAAGTATTCCGAAGCCATGGACAGCCGCTTCACCAACGAAGCCGGCAAGACCGAACACTTTTGGATGGGCTGCTACGGCATTGGAATTTCACGGCTAGCACAAGCAGCCGTTGAACAACACCACGACGACGCTGGCATCTGCTGGCCCGCCGCGATTGCCCCCTATGAAGCGATTGTTGTTGTGGCCAACATGCAGGATCAAACCCAGGCCGAACTGGGCGAGTCTCTTTACAAGCAATTGCTTGCTGCTGGGGTGGATGCTCTATTCGATGACCGCAAGGAACGGGCTGGCGTGAAGTTCAAAGATGCCGATCTCATCGGTATTCCCTGGCGCGTTGTTGTCGGTCGTGATGCAAGCGACGGGGTCGTTGAGCTGGTCGAGCGTGCCAACCGTGCTGTGCAGAAGTTGCCCCATGTAGATGCTCTGAAAGAGCTCATCCGCACACTGCGCCCTTAAAGTTCGACAACTTTCAACAGTGTCATGCTCTCAGCACTGGCTCGCCTGTTCAAACCCCTGTCGCGGGCAGCTGTCGCCCTGGGATTGGGTCTGTGTTTGCTGCTAACCGCTTGCAGTGGCGACCCAGATGCTCGCCTGACAGGCAACTACGCCGATGACACGATCTCGGTCGCTCAGACGATTCTCGAGGTGATCGATATCCCCCAGGACGATCCCAGCCATGCACAAGCGGAGAGCGATGCACGCTCGTTGATTACCGACTACGTGTCGCGTTATCGCCCCCAGCCGCGCGTGAACGGTCTGAGCTCCTTCACAACGATGCAAACGGCCCTTAACTCCCTCGCTGGCCATTACGCCAATTATGCGAATCGCCCCCTGCCAGAGGCTTTGCATGATCGTCTTGCCAAGGAATTGAACAAGGCTCAAAAGGCAGTTGTTCGCGGAACCTGATCCCACAAAAGACAACAACTTTTGACGTAGGGACACTGGATCTGAAATACTCGCGGATTGTGCAGATCTGCGGCTTCGGGCCGCCGTGTCCTTGGCCAATGTTGTCGTCATCGGCGCTCAATGGGGTGACGAAGGAAAAGGAAAGATCACTGATCTCCTGAGCCGCTCCGCCGATGTGGTGGTGCGATATCAGGGAGGGGTGAACGCAGGGCACACGATCGTCGTCGACGGACGTGTGCTCAAACTTCATCTCATTCCCTCCGGAATCCTGTACCCAGACACCATCTGTCTGATCGGACCTGGAACGGTGGTGGATCCCAAGGTGATGCTTGGCGAGTTGGACATGCTGCTCGCAAATGACATCGATATTTCAGGACTTCGGCTGGCGTCGTCGGCCCACGTGACCATGCCGTACCACCGCCTGCTTGATCTGGCGATGGAAAAACAGCGCGGTGACCGCCGAATCGGCACCACGGGGCGAGGCATAGGCCCCACCTACGCCGACAAATCACAGCGCAGCGGGATCCGTGTCATCGATCTGCTGGATGAGCAGCGACTCCGCAACCGACTGGAAGGCCCACTCACTGAAAAAAATGAGCTCCTAGAGAAGATTTACGGCATCGAACCCCTCGATGGAGAAGCCGTCATCCAGGAATACCTGGGGTACGGCCAGCGGCTCTCCAAACACGTTGTGGATTGCACGCGCGCCATTCACAGCGCAGCAAAAGCTCGTAAAAATATTTTGTTTGAAGGTGCCCAGGGCACGTTGTTGGACCTCGACCACGGCACATACCCGTACGTCACATCGTCCAATCCGGTTTCGGGCGGAGCTTGCATTGGAGCGGGCGTCGGCCCCACCCTGATCGACCGTGTCATTGGTGTCGCCAAGGCCTATACGACCCGTGTGGGCGAAGGACCTTTTCCGACTGAACTCAGCGGCAGCCTGAATGACCAGCTCACCGAGCGGGGGGGGGAATTCGGCACCACCACCGGTCGCCGGCGCCGCTGCGGTTGGTTCGATGGTGTCATCGGCCGTTATGCCGTTCAAGTGAACGGTCTCGATTGTCTAGCGATCACCAAGCTCGATGTGCTCGACGAAATGGATGAGATTCAGGTGTGCGTGGCCTATGAACTCGACGGTGAACGAATCGAGTACTTCCCAAGCAGCTCCGATGATTTCGCCCGCTGCAAACCCATTTTTGAAACGATGAAGGGTTGGCAATGCTCCACGGAAGAGTGCCGAAAGCTTGAGGATCTGCCGAAAGCTGCGATGGACTACCTGCGCTTTCTCGCTGATCTCATGGAGGTTCCGATCGCAATCGTGTCCCTTGGGGCGAGCCGAGACCAAACAATTGTCGTGGAAGATCCGATCCATGGTCCAAAGCGAGCCCTCCTAAGCGCTTAACGGCTGACCGCCATACTTCGGAGCGACAAGCGCTCTGGTCATGGCCTCCGACGTCCGATTTTCCAAAACTTGCAGTCTTGATGTCGTCGGCATCGGCAATGCCATCGTTGATGTGCTTGTTCAAACCGACGACGCGTTTCTGACGCAGCACAGCCTGCAAAAAGGCGGCATGGCGCTCATTGATGAACAACAGGCAGAAGCCCTGTACACAGCCAGTGGCCCTGGGCTGGAGACCTCCGGTGGATCGGTCGCCAACACGATGGTGGGAATCGCCCAACTGGGAGGCCGAGCCGGCTTCATCGGACGCGTTAAAGACGATCAACTGGGGGGCATTTTTAGCCACGACATTCGGGCCGTCGGCGCTCGCTTTGACACTCCAGCCGCCACCACTGGTGCCACAACGGCCCGTTGCCTCATCTACGTCACCCCTGACGCAGAGCGGACGATGTGCACCTTTCTTGGAGCCTCAACGCAGCTCGAACCGGACGATCTCGATCTCTCGATGGTGAGCGACACCAAAGTCCTCTACCTCGAGGGTTATCTCTGGGATAGTCCCGCAGCGAAGCGCGCCTTTATCGCAGCAGCGGAGGCATGCCGTGCTGCCAATGGACAGGTGGCCTTGTCCCTCTCCGATGGCTTTTGTGTGGATCGTCACCGTGACAGCTTTCTCGACCTCGTGAATGGTCATGTCGATGTGCTGTTCGCGAACGAAGTTGAAATCAAGTCGCTGTATCAAACCGACGACTTCGATGCAGCCCTAGAGAGCGTGCGCGGCAGTTGCAGCGTGATCGCGATCACCCGCGGCAGTCAGGGTTCTGTCGTCATGAGCGGCGACCAACGCTGGGACATTGGAATCGTGGGTCTCGGAGAGCTCATCGACACCACCGGTGCCGGAGACCTCTATGCCGGTGGCTTCCTGCACGGCTACACCCAAGGGGAGTCCCTGGAGCGCTGCGGCAAGCTCGGCGCCATTTGTGCGGGGCAGATCGTGACGCAATTGGGAGCTCGCCCTCAGGTTTCGCTCCAAGACCTGGTCAGCACCCATCTGAGCTGAGAAGCTCCATCGCCCAGCGTCCATAGGCCGGTGAAGCCGTCGCCGGCCAACACAACCACTCGGGGGTGTCGTAGCTGTGCAACTCCCCAAGCACTTGCTGAAGCCTCTCGAGGCGATCAGCCGTGGTTTTCATCAAAAGTTGCACCTCACCATCCATCTGGATCTCGCCCTCCCAGTGATAGAGAGCTTCGGTGGTTTGCAGGCTCACACAGGCCACAAGCCGACGTTCGAGAAGCGAACGGGCTAATGCTTTAGCTCGCTGGGCATCACCCTCCGTGGTGAGCACCAACATCAAAGAATTCGACTCAGCCATGGTCGACCCATTTCAGAAAGGCGGCTTCCCCAACAACAGTGTCCACACCTGATGGTGAAGGTGGTCGTCTGAGCAGCAACAAGGTCAACCGCTGCTCTTCCGCAATCCGACGCCATAGACGTTCTGTCATGCCACCGGACTGACGGCAGACCACTGCTGTAATTCCCCAGCGCCGGCACAACGCCCGCTCAACTTGGCCAGGTGGTTCCCCCTGCGACGGTCGCACC
>QCVC01000056.1:0-7848 GCA_003210515.1 Synechococcus sp. AG-683-B21
CTCAAGGGGCACCACCTCTTTTGAAGTCACCAGTGCATTCGCTAGAGCCGTATGGGCGGGTGATGCTGGTCGCTCAGCGCTGATCCGTTGCATCAGCGTTCGAAGGATCGGTTCGGTGGCCATGGCATTGGCCCTCAGATTCCCCATCACCATTTCCACGGTGACGGCGTCGTGGTCCTGATGCCAGCAATCAAAATCGGTCACCATGCTGAGGGAGGCATAGGCCAATTCGGCTTCTCGAGCTAACCGCGCTTCGGTGTGATTAGTCATGCCAATCACGGAACACCCCCAACTCCGGTAGAGCTCGCTCTCCGCACGGGTGGAAAAGGCTGGGCCCTCCATGCACAAATACGTGCCGCCTTGATGCAATGTTTGCCCGTTGGGTAAGGACGACTTCGCGGCTTCCGTTAACAGTTGGCTGAGTTGCGAACAAAAGGGATCGGCCAGGCTCACATGGGCCACACATCCTTCCCCGAAAAACGTCGGTGGACGTTGCTGAGTGCGGTCGATGAATTGATCGGGAACCACCATGTCCCTGGGTCGTATTGAGGCCTGTAAGGACCCAACAGCAGAGACGGAGATCAACCAACGCACACCTAGTGAACGCATCGCCCAAAGATTCGCCCTGTAGGGCACTTCGCGGGGCAAAAATTGATGATGGCGTCCATGGCGCGCCAGAAAAACGGTGTCAACGCCCTCTAGTCGTCCAACGCGGAGTCGATCGGATGGATGTCCAAAAGGCGTTTGTACCTCGACCTCCTGCTCATCCTCAAGACCGGCGATCGCATACAAACCACTGCCCCCGATCACTCCCACGCGGGCCTTGGACAGATCTGGACTCTGGTGTTCCATCGCAATCCTTTCGACGCCGATATCTTGCCGTGTTTCTAAACTGCAGCTTTGCTCGCGCCACCATGACCAAGGCCCTGATGGACACCGAAGCAGGCCCGATCGAGCTCGAGCTGTTCGACACTGATGCGCCTAATACCGTCGCTAACTTCGTCAAGTTGGTGAAGGATGGGTTTTACGACGGTCTCGCTTTCCACCGTGTGATCCCTGGTTTTATGGCTCAGGGTGGCTGCCCCAACAGCCGTGAAGGGGCCAAGGGAATGGCGGGCACCGGCGGACCTGGTTACCAGATCGACTGTGAGATCAATTCCAAGAAGCACCAGGCTGGGACCCTTGCCATGGCTCACGCCGGTCGCAACACCGGGGGCTCACAGTTCTACATCTGTTACGAGGGGCAGCCACACCTTGATGGAGTCCACACGGTGTTCGGTCTCACAGGAAATATGGACGTCGTGCTGAAGCTGAACAACGGTTCACGCATCAACAAAGTCACCATTCAAGACAGCTGATTGCCTTGGCGCCGGCGTCATTGTGCTGAATGGCGCCAAAACACCAGAACCGGGCTGGTCTGGATCTGGCCAGCCCCCTGATCCGACTCCAAGTCTGTGAGGTCTCGATCGAGACGTTCTAGCGTTTGGGGTGGGTGGAGTGCCATTCGCTCGCTGGGAACGCGCATCAGGCCCAAGGCCTTTGTGCTCGATACCTTCGCCAACGCTTGGATTAATTGGTATGGATCCTGATCACCAGGCTTGATTTTCCAAACGAATTGCGGTCTGTCCCAAAGGGCGAGCAGCCTTGGTTCATGGAGCGCATCCATTTGAAATCCATGCTCGTGCGCCAAGGACTCCACCTGTCGACGCACCTGTGGCCAGGTGTCAGCTTGCCCGTGAACCGCCATGGCCAACACGGTGCAAGGCGTATCCGCTTCAAGTAAGTGGCCAAGTTTGTCTCGCTTAGCAGCGAGGTAATCGGCATTGTGGTCTCCTGCATCCATCACGAGGGGGACGCGTTCTTCCACCTGCAGTCCGTATCCACCCAATCCGGCAATTTTGCGTGGATTGTTGGTGAGTAGGCGCAGCCTGTGGATTCCAAGGTCGGACAAAATTTGAGCTCCAACCCCGTAATTGCGCAGGTCGGCGGGAAAACCCAATCGTTCATTGGCTTCAACGGTGTCCAGTCCACCGTCCTGAAGGCTGTAGGCCCTCAGTTTGTTGATCAAGCCGATGCCTCGTCCTTCCTGTCGTAGATAAACCACGACGCCTTCTCCCTCGGCTTCGATCTGGCGAAGCGCCGCCTCGAGTTGGGGACGACAGTCGCAGCGCAGTGATCCGAAGGCATCTCCGGTGAGGCATTCCGAGTGCATCCGCACCAAAACCGGTTCACGCAAAGACGCTGGGTCTCCTTTCACCAGGGCAACGTGCTCTGAGCCATCGAGATCATTTTTGTAGCCGATCGCTTGAAATGCGCCGAACTGACTTGGCAGTTCGGCGTGCGCCATCCGCTTGACGAAACGCTCGTTCTCAAGCCTGTAGCGAATCAAATCGGCAATGCTGATGAGCTTTAGGCCCCATTGGTCGGCGTAGGCCCTGAGCTCTGGCAAGCGAGCCATGGAGCCGTCGGTGTTCTGAATCTCACAAATGACACCAGCTGGGCTAAGGCCAGCCAACAGGGATAAATCAACAGCCGACTCCGTATGGCCAGCGCGCTTTAGGACGCCCCCAGAGCGTGCACGGAGGGGGAAGATATGGCCTGGACGGCGGAGATCCGCAGGCCTTGTTGACGGGTTGAGGGCAACTTGAATGGTTCGTGCCCGGTCATCCGCTGAAATGCCTGTGGTGACGCCATGTTCAATGCCAGCGTCAATGCTGACGGTGAAGGCTGTCTGATTGGCATCTGTGTTGCGATCCACCATGAGCGGGAGATCCAGTTCATCAAGGCGGTCTCCCTCCATGGCGAGACAGATCAACCCTCTGGCTTCCGTTGCCATGAAATTGATCGCCTCTGGGGTGGCGAACTGCGCCGCACAAATGAGGTCCCCTTCATTTTCACGTTGCTCGTCGTCCACGACGACCACGCAGGCTCCATTGCGAATCGCCACGAGTGCATCCGCAATGCTGTCGAATTGAATCGGGTCGTTGGAAGAAGTAGGGGAGCTGGGGTTCAGGAGCCTGGAAGATCGGAATAAGCCCCCATTATCGATCTCTGTACGATCGATCGTTCAGTGAGCTCCCCGATGCCAAGCAGCACACCGTCAACGATGGCTGAAATGGCGGCGACGTCTGGGGGGCGTGTGGCCGTCATCGGCGCCTCTGGGTATGGCGGCCTTCAGACCATCCGCCTACTGCAAGGACACCCTTCTCTTTCCGTGACGTTCCTGGGAGGAGAACGAAGTGCAGGCCGGCGTTGGAGTTCGATCTGCCCCTTTTTGCCACTGCCGGATGATCCCCTCGTTGAATCCGTTGATCCAGTTCGAATCGCGGAGGTGGCGGATTATGCCGTTCTGAGCCTCCCTAACGGCCTTGCCTGTCAGCTGGCACCGCAATTACTTGATCGCGGCGTTCGGGTTGTCGACCTATCCGCAGATTTTCGTTATCGCTCCTTAGATCAGTGGCTCGAGGTGTACGCCCAGGAAGCCAGCAACATCAATCGGACCGATGCCGAACTTTGTCGTGAAGCTGTTTACGGGCTCCCGGAATGGAACGGGCCCGCCATCGCTGAAGCCAAGCTTGTGGCGGCACCTGGCTGTTTCCCAACTGCGAGTCTGTTGCCGCTTCTTCCTTTCCTCAAACAAGGACTAATCGATACCGATCGAATCATCATTGATGCCAAAACCGGAACCTCTGGTGGTGGCAGGGTTCCCAAAGAAGCCATGTTGTTGGCGGAAGCCTCCGAGTCGATTGCTCCCTACGGCGTGATTGGTCATCGCCACACGTCCGAGATCGAGCAAATGGCCCAAGACGTCGCCGGCCAAACCATCCAGCTTCAATTCACCCCGCATCTGGTGCCGATGGTTCGTGGTCTTCTTTCAACGGTGTATGCCTGCTTAAGGGATCCAGGCTTAACAGCGGAAGACTGCACAACGGTGATCAACGCGGTGTATCGCCACCATCCCTGTGTCACCGTCCTGCCTGTTGGTACCTACCCCGCAACAAAATGGGCGCGACACACGAACCGAGCGCTCCTTTCCGTTCAAGTTGACAATCGGACGGGTCAATTGGTGTTGATGAGCGCGATCGATAATTTGATTAAAGGACAGGCGGGCCAAGGCGTGCAGTGTCTCAATCTGATGGCGGGTTTGGCGCCTGAGACCGGTTTGCCCTTGCAACCCATCTACCCCTGACGCCAGCGGTGAGCGTTTTGCTGCAGCGTTGCTGGCAGCAAAACGTGTTCTTGCTTTTGCACGCGTCCTGAAAGCGAGGCGTGGGTATCGGCTGGTAACACTGGAACCGCGGCTTGAGCAAGGATCGGTCCGGCATCAAGGTCGGCGGTAACGATATGCACGGTGCAGCCACTGATGGACACCCCTGCTTGAAGGGCTTGTCCCACAGCATCGAGTCCACGGAAACTAGGCAGGAGTGACGGATGGATGTTCACCAGTCGTTCCGGAAAGGCATCCACCAATACATCGGTCACGATCCGCATCCACCCGGCCATCACCACAACGTCCACTTGATGGGATTGAAAGAGGCCAACCAACTGTCGATCGAGGGCTTCTCGATTCGGGAAGCCACGATGATCCACCACTTCGACATGGATGCCGAAGCGATCAGCCCGCTGATGGGCGCCGCAGTTTTTGTTGTTAACCACCAAAAGTGGAATGTCTGCCCCAAGCCGACCGGACTGAACGGCTTGGACGATGGCCTCGAAATTGCTGCCATTTCCGGAGGCCATCACTCCGATCCTTAGCGGGGGGATCAAGGAGGGCACTCCATCTGAATACGGATGTAAAAGGGCCTGGTCAGCCGGATTTTGCTGGCTAGGGTCAGTCAAAGCAGGTGATTGGTCAATGTCCCATCTCTCCATCCTGCCCACCGTTTACACACGGCTCGATTATTTGGCTCGTGCCTTAGCCCAAGAGGGCTTCAAGGTTCAGTTCGGTGGGTGCCTTGATGATGTCGGTTCAGCCCCAGTGCCCGCAGACCTTGTGGCCACTTGCGGTGACTGCCGTCCCCTGGGTTGGTCACGTCAGGCCGATGGAAGTATTTGTCTTTGTGGCGACCTTCAACGCATCAGTTCGCACCCTGGACTGGAAGCACGACTTCAGCGGGTGGCGCGTCGCTATTCCCTGCTATTTGCCATCGATCAGATCACGATCGAGAGTGATCGCTTAACAACAGCCGCTATTTCTCTCCTGCAGGACTGATGTGAGCGATTCGGTTCGGATACGACTCGACTTAACCCAACCAGCCAGCCAAACGGTTTGGGTCCACATGGAGTGGACGCCCCAGTGGAATCGGCAAATTCTTCAGTTACCCGTCTGGACCCCAGGGTCCTACACCGTTCGAGATCACGCTCAACACCTTCACAGTCTTCGGCTGAGCAATGCTTCAACGGATCAAAAGGTTCGTCGTGTGTCCCCCAGTCGTTGGCTGTGCGAGCTGACAACGCTTGAACCGCTCACCCTGACCTACGCGATTGAATCCCGGGACCTCACGGTGCGGACTGGCTTGCTGGACCCGGATTTTGCTTCCCTCAGTCTGGCTTCAGTGGCGATGGAGATCGAGGGCTTCCGTTGGATGCCCCATCACTTGGAGGTGTCAGCTCCTTCGCACTGGCAAGTGCATCTCCCCCTCGAATCGTCAGTTCGAGGTTGGCTTGCCAAGGATTTTGATGCGCTGATCGATACCCCATTGCATGCCGGTCCGTTTGCGGTCAAACCGTTCACCGTTCATGGGCATCGGCATGAACTTCTCTTAATTGGCGCTCCACCTTCTGGTTGGCCGGAGAGCTTCATGTCGGACATCGAGCGCGTTTGCCAGGCCACTTGCGATCTGATGGGGACGCTTCCCCCCGCCGGGGATCGATACCAACTGGTTCTTCAACTTCTCGAAAAGGGCTACGGCGGTTTGGAGCATGACCACAGTGCCGTTCTGCAATTCAATTGGACAGCCCTCGCCGGCAAAAAGGGTTACCGGCAGTTGCTTCAGCTGGTTGGCCATGAGTATCTGCACCAGTGGAATGTGCGGCGGCTTCGTCCCGTCGAGTTGCGCCCTTACGACTACTCACAACCGGTGATCTGCGAGGGGTTGTGGTTCGCTGAGGGCATCACGAGCTACTACGACCTCTTTCTTCCACTGAGGGCTGGATGTACAGACCAGTCAATGCTTTTGGAGGACTTCGGCGAGGAGCTCTCCAGTGTGCTGATGTCGCCTGGACGGTCGATTCAATCCTTAGCGATGAGTGCAGAAGAGGCCTGGGTGAAGCTCTACAAGGCCACACCAGCATCACGCGATACCCAAATCAGCTATTACCGCCTTGGAGCCGCGGTGGCTTTTTGCCTGGACGTCCGCCTCAGAAGTTCTGGCACATCCCTTCCAGTGTTGCTTCGCCATCTGTGGAGCTCGTTCGGCGAATACCGCCGTGGGTTTTGCAGAGACGACCTCCACCAGTGGCTTGCATCTGTGGACAACGGACTTGCAGCGGAACTGGACCACTGGCTTGATGACACAAACGCGGTTCCGCTGAAGAAGTCTGCTGAGCTCATCGGTCTGCGCTTGGAGCCCGTCCCACAAAAAGCCCCCCATCATGGCTTGAGCTTGAAAGTTTCAGCCGGCGATCTGGTGGTTCAACGGGTGATGAAGAACAGCCCAGGCATGAAGGCCGATTTGGTTGTTGGAGACGAAATCCTTGCGATCAATGGTTTCCGTGTCCGTTGCATCGACTCCGTTGCTGATCTCATGCGTAACTGCTCTGAAGTTCAAGTGTCTTTTGTGCGTCGGGGCTTGATGAAGGAAACATTCCTGCAGCCTGAATCCGCCATTGAGACTTGGCGATTGGAAGTTGATCCTCAGGCGTCATCCGATCAGCTGGCTTTACGAGAGCAATGGTTCAAAATTTTCTGAACCGTTGCCGAAAGCAACCTTTTTCGTTTCTGCGACGTCATCAAAAAACTGTTCTATCGGCCGTTGCCATCGGCTCAGTCGGTTTGGTCGGTCTGGGTTGGCTGCTGATTGATGGCCGGATGCTCTGGTTTGCTGGTGATCGCCCCTCACTGTTGGAGTTACTTGATCAGGTAGCTGAAGACAAGGGGGCTAGGCGTAAGCCATCTCCGCTTGGATCTGTTCCTGTCGCTCCCCTTTCCCGCTCGTGGCGTTCGCCGTTGGCTCGCCAATGTTCGAGCATCGATAAAAGCATTCGATCCCGCCTGCTCTCTCTCCAAAAGCGTTCGGGATCGTGGCGCAAATTTGTGCCCATCGATCCAACCAACTTTGGCAAGCGTTTTAGCGAAGACGCTTTTGGGCGACGCCTCGATGGCTCTCCACGGGTGATTGTTTTGCATGAAACGGTGTATTCCGTGAGTTCTGCGGTGAACACCTTTCAAACGCCGCACCCCAGAGATGAAGACCAAGTGAGTTATCACACCCTCATCAGCCGCGATGGTCGTGTGCTCGATTTGGTGGATCCACTCATGCGCGCCTATGGCGCTGGCTATTCAGCCTTTCTTGGGGAATGGGCCATCACGAACAAACGGCTCAAGGGATCGGTCAATAATTTCGCTCTCCATCTGAGTCTTGAAACGCCATCCAATGGAGCCAACGGTCGTTCTGGCCATAGCGGCTATTCGTCTGAGCAATACGACGCCTTGGCCCTGGTGTTAGCCGGGTGGATGAATGCGTTCAATCTCCCCCCAACGTCAGTGACCACCCACCGTCATGTGGATATTGGCGGTGAACGAGCCGATCCGCGGAGTTTCGATTGGTCGGCCCTCCAGGTTCGACTTGCTGCTTTGGGAGATCTCTGTGTTCCGTGAGCTGGATCGTCAGTCTCACCGCCCCTAAA
>QCVC01000057.1:0-7392 GCA_003210515.1 Synechococcus sp. AG-683-B21
GTGGGGGAGTTGCTCCTGGTGGCCCGTCAGCCTCAACCCCTGGCCGATCTTCAGTCGGAACTTGGTGGAGGTCGCATCCTCGCTTTAAGCGATGCGCTGTCGGAGGCTGATGTGGTGGTGTGGGTTGCAAGCATGCCGCGCACCTTGGAAATCGATAACAACAGCTTGAAGAAGCCCTGCTTGATGATTGATGGCGGCTACCCCAAAAACCTCGATTCAAAAGTGGCTGGGGGTGGGATCCACGTTCTCAAGGGTGGGATCGTGGAGTTCTGCAGGGATATCGGTTGGTCGATGATGGAAATCGCTGAAATGGAAAAACCTCAGCGACAAATGTTTGCTTGTTTTGCGGAGGCGATGTTGCTCGAGTTTGAGCGTTGCCACACCAATTTCAGTTGGGGTCGCAACAACATCACCTTGGAAAAGATGGATTTCATTGGTGCGGCCTCCGTCCGCCACGGTTTCTCAACCCTGAACCTCAACACGAACCTCCAGGCCGCTGCCGCCTGAACTCTTCCCCAATCCCATGCCCCGTCGTCCCTTACTCGAGTTCGAGAAGCCTCTGGTGGAACTGGAGCAGCAAATTGAACAAATCCGCCAGCTTGCTCGCGATTCCGAAGTCGACGTTACCCAGCAGCTGCAACAGCTCGAATCCCTCGCATCAAGACGAAGACAAGAGATTTTTCAGGGATTAACCCCAGCCCAGAAGATTCAAGTTGCTCGTCACCCTCACCGGCCGAGCACGCTGGACTTCATTCAGATGTTTTGCGACGACTTCGTTGAACTCCATGGAGATCGTCGGGGTAACGATGATCAGGCCCTGATTGGTGGCGTGGGTCGATTAGGGGATCGTGCTGTCCTGTTGCTTGGGCATCAGAAAGGGCGCGATACAAAAGAAAATGTGGCCCGTAACTTCGGCATGGCCACCCCCGGTGGATACCGCAAGGCCATGCGCCTGATGGAACATGCCGATCGGTTTCGGTTGCCGATTCTTACTTTCATCGACACCCCAGGAGCCTATGCAGGCCTCCAGGCCGAAGAACAAGGGCAGGGGGAAGCCATCGCGGTGAACCTGCGGGACATGTTTGGTTTGCGCGTTCCTGTGATCGCCACGGTGATTGGTGAGGGCGGGTCTGGTGGTGCCTTAGGAATTGGCGTTGCCGATCGTTTGCTGATGTTTGAGCACAGCGTCTACACCGTTGCCAGTCCAGAAGCCTGTGCATCCATCCTTTGGAGAGATGCGGCGAAGGCCCCTGATGCTGCCGCTGCCTTGAAGATTACGGGCCGAGATTTGCTGGAACTGGGTGTGGTGGATGAAGTGCTGGACGAGCCATCAGGAGGAAATAATTGGGCTCCGTTGGAGGCTGGTCAAACCCTTCGCGCGGCCCTCGAACGCCACCTCAGCGAACTGCTCATGCTTTCAGAACAAGAGCTTCGAGATGCGCGTTACACGAAATTCCGCGCAATGGGGCGTTTTGCTGAGGAAATGTCACAGGAATTTGATGAGATCGCTTAGGATATCTTCGTTCGCTAACAGCGTTTGCCAACGGCATTAATCACTGGGGCTAGTCGAGGCATTGGGCGCCGTACCGCGGAGCTCCTGTCTGAGCGAGGCTGGAACCTGTTGTTAACGGCACGCAGCGGTCATGACCTTGAAGACCTCGCAACTCGCTTGCGAACTTCGAGTCAGGTTGTTGCAACTGCAGCAGTTGACCTAACCAGCCCCTCCGAGATTCAGCCTGCACTTGCAAGCTTGATGTCCAAGGCCGAGCCGCCCTCTGTGTTGATTAACAATGCAGGTGCTGCCTACACCGGTGATCTCTTGGCAATGCCTTTAGAGCGTTGGCAGTGGTTGCTTCAGTTGAATCTCACCAGCGTGATGCAGGTTTGTTCAGCTGTGGTTCCTTCCATGCGTTCGCGGGGAGGCTTGGTGATCAATGTGAGTAGCCATGCTGCGCGCAATGCATTCCCTCAATGGGGTGCTTACTGCATTACCAAGGCAGCTCTGGCCAGTTTCACGCGCTGCTTAGCTGAAGAAGAACGTGATCAAGGCATTCGTGCCTGCACGCTCACCCTCGGTGCGGTGAATACCCCTCTCTGGGATGCAGAATCCGTACAAAGCGATTTCGATCGTCGTGCCATGCTCACCGTCGATCAAGCGGCTGATGCTTTGGTGAACTTGGCAGAGCAACCCTCGAACCAAGTGATCGAAGACCTAACACTTATGCCGGCTGCCGGCGCCTTTTAAACGATCGTTATGACCACAACCGTCCCCTTCGTTTCCCGCGGCGCTGCTCTCAGCAACGGCAATGGCAACGCAACACTCCATCCCGATCTTGCTTCGAAGATCCGCGAACGTCTTCAGAACGCTGGCGTTCCATTCCTCGCGAATGACAACATCTCCGATCATTTAGAACCGGGTGAATTGTCTCTTCTTGAGATTGAAGTGGCTGACAAGGTGCGTGATTTGCTGCGCACTCTTGTGATTGATATCGATAACGATCACAACACCAGTGAGACCGCTGAGCGTGTGGCTCGGATGTATCTCCATGAAGTTTTTAAAGGGCGTTATCACCCTCAGCCAAAAGTTGCCAGCTTCCCCAACGTGAAGCAGCTTGATGAGATTTATACCGTGGGACCAATCACGGTTCGATCCGCCTGCTCTCACCACCTTGTTCCAATCATGGGCAATTGCTGGATTGGGATTAAGCCTGGCGTTCGTGTTATCGGATTGTCCAAATTCACCCGTGTCGCTGATTGGGTCTTCTCACGTCCTCATATCCAAGAGGAAGCCGTGATGATTTTGGCCGATGAGATCGAAAAGCTCTGCGAACCGCAGGGACTAGGAATCATCGTTAAAGCACAGCACTACTGCATGAAGTGGCGCGGCGTGAAAGAGCCCCAAACAAGTATGGTTAATTCTGTGGTGCGAGGTGATTTCAGGCATGACCCCAGCCTCAAGCAAGAGTTTTTTGAATTGGTCCGACAGCAGGAAGCCTTGCTGAGTTCTTAATTCAGTTCCTGGTTCATCTTCAAAGCTCTTGTGAATGCTTAACAGCGTCCACAAGGGCTTTCACTTTGCTGAGATCTTTCCAGCCAGGTTTGGTTTCAAGCCGGCTAGATGCATCAAGCCCATCCGGTGCAACGTCCTTCAAAAGTTCTGGAATCCATTCGGCACTGATGCCACCAGCCAACCACCAGGCAACGTCGTGGTTTTGGTTTGAAATCCAGTCCAACGGAATGCGATGGCCAGTACCACCGAGTTGGGTGGGGTTCCAAGCATCAAGCAGGAGGGCATCAACCGAGCTGGCGTAATGCTTTGCAGTCGTTACATCGTTGGCTTCCCGCAGCCTCAAGGCTTTCCACCAGGCAATGTCTGGTCGCCATTCTCGAAGCGCTGCACAGCGTGCGGGTGTTTCGTTGCCATGGAGCTGAACCACCGTGGGACGGCCCTCGCCGGCTAGGGCATCCTCTAAATCCGAGGGGTTGGGATCGGCCACAACCCACACCCGCTTGATCCTTGGGGTGTGCAGGGCAAGGGCAGAAAAGATCTCTCGCCGTCGAGCGGATTCGACGAACCGTGCGGTGTTGGCAACGCCAATCACGCCAATGGCTTGAACATCCATGGCGGCAATCGCCAAGGCCTGTTTAACGTCCGTGAGCCCACAGATCTTGATCGCTGGCGTGGTGAGAGTGTCGCTCACAGAGGCTGCCGTTTTCTCTCCCTAGGATCATGGACGACAGTCGTTGCTGCGACACACGTCGGAATTAGTGGTGGGAGAAGGTTGGCAGCTGTTCAAGATCGTGGGAATTCCCCTGAGGATTCAGCCCACCTGGTTGTTTGCGGTTGCGATCTTCACAACCCTGTTTCAGCCTCGATATGCCGCCACCATTGAGCCGGTTGCCCTGAGTTGGGGGTTGGCGTTGTTCACGACGCTGCTCCTGTTCACTTCCGTGTTGCTCCATGAACTTGGTCATGCCCTGATGGCGATTCGGGAGGGTGTGAAGGTCTTGAGCATCACCCTGTTTCACCTCGGTGGCATTGCCCGAGTGGAGAAGGAATGTCCTACGGCGATGGGCAACCTCCGAATTGCCGCCGCTGGCCCTTTGGTGAGTCTCACCCTTGCATTGGGAATGTTGCTTGGCGCTGCAGCCCTTGCAACACAGCAACCCCAGCTCACGGTGTTGCTAACTCAGGTGGGGTTGCTCAATCTGATGCTCGGCCTGTTCAACCTCTTGCCCGGCCTTCCCCTGGATGGAGGCTTGATCCTTAAAGCTCTGGTTTGGCAGGTGTCGGGGAGCAAAAAACGCGGGGTTGAGGTGGCGTCCGCCTCAGGCCGGGTGCTCTCCACCCTGATGATCGTGATGGGTGGTGTTTTGCTTTGGCAAGGCGGCGGAATCAACGGCCTACTGCTCATCCTGATCGGCTGGTTTGGCCTGGGGGCCAACCGCAGTGAAACTCAGATGATGTTTTTGCAGAAGGTTCTCCAGGATTTGAAGGTTGAGCAGGCTGCTGGGCGTGCCTTCCGCGTGCTCGAGGCCGATCAGCCCCTGCGACGGATGAGCCAAATGCGCTTGCAAACCAGTGAAACCTCTGGGGCGGCGGACTGGGTCTTGGTGTGTCGTCAGGGCCGCTGGGTCGGTTGGATTGATGATCGCCCCCTAAGGGATTTGCCCGTTCAGCAGTGGGACCAACAGCAGGTTGAAGACCATATGAAGCCATTGAACGAGCTCCCATCCATCGCTTCTACCGCTCCTCTTTGGCAGGCGGTGGAAGCCCTTGAGGCATCGACTGAGGGGAGATTGCTTGTGCTGAGTGCAGCGGGCCTCCCGAACGGAACGGTGGATCGCAGTGATGTGGGAGATGCCGTACTCAAGCGGCTTGGCGTCACCTTGCCGCCTTCGGTCTTATCAGACGCACGTCAGCAAAACAAATACCCCATGGGACTGGCGATGCTTCCTCAGGTGGTGTCATCGATGAAGGCTCAAAAGACGGTTGAGGATGAGGAGCTTTCCAATGAGGCCAGTGCCTCACGTTCTTGATTCGTTAACTCGTGCGTTGACCAGTCCACCTGGTGCCAAAGGGTTCGCAGGGCGTTGCTGAGATGTTGATCCAAGCCATCTCTCGGGATTGATGCAGGGGCCGGTGGAGGGGCGGATTCAGCAAAGATGGCTCGCCACAGCTCCTTTGGAGGGTCCAGCATGATTTCTCCGTGTTGCAGCAGGCAGCCGTGCTGCCAGCGCTGAGCACTGCCGATGCGTTTGATGCCGTTCTGGTCCACCAGGTCTGCCGCCGTGGATCGTGCAAAGCAGTTGGGATCGTCAACACTGGCGGACTCGTCACCAAATTGCAGGGTTAGGCCCAAGTGGTTGAAACCATCAATGAGCCATTGGCAGGCGTCTCGGTAGGCCTGTTTGCGCCGATGGGGTGCGTCCGGCCAAATCAGCGCATAGGTCAAGCCGCCGGCATGCAAGACCGCTCGGCCACCGCTCGGCCGACGGACCATGGCGATCGTCTTGTTTCGGACAAGCTCATCCCAGTGGTGTGGCCAGTGCTGTTGATGCCGTCCCAGGGAGAGCCATGGCCCCTCCCATTGATAGAAGCGCAGCACGGGTCCGCTTGTTTGGCATTGCTCCAGCAACAAGCGATCCAATGCCATCTGGGTGTAACCATCTGCCCGCAGGGTGGGGATCAACCGTCCTGTAGGGACCATGCTGGACCCTGCCGTCGCATTGTTAGGCATTGGAGTCGGTTGCCATGCTGCCCTGGTGGGATCTGCCGATTTTGATCGGGCTTGGTCTGTTGGCCGGCGGTCTGGCGGGATTGTTGGGAATTGGCGGTGGTCTGATCTTTGCTCCGTTGTTGCTTTGGCTTGATTTACCGGCCCATCAGGCGTTGGCGACGAGCAGTTTTGCCATCGTGCCGACGGCGCTGGCAGGCACCATCATTCACCTGCGCGGTGGCCGTATTCCCCTCCGCCCAGCGTTAGGGATTGGCCTGGCGGCTTTTGCTTCGGCGTTGTTGTTCGGTGGGTTGGCCGACCGAGCCGAGGGTTGGATGCTGCTGGCGATGCAGACGGTGCTCTATGTGGTGTTGGCTTTTTGCGTGCGTGAGCGACCATCAACGGATGAGTTGAGCGATGAGGTGTCCACCCCTGTGTCTTGGTTGGCCGGGGTGGGCTGTATCGCTGGCTGGACTGCCGGGATGCTTGGTCTTGGCGGCGGATTGGTGATGGTGCCCCTAATGAGTGGACCGTTGTCTGTTCCTATCCATCAGGCGGTACGACTCAGCACCGTGGCGGTGCTGTGTTCGGCCAGTGCTGCTTCGCTGCAATTCGTCCATGAGGGCCGCGGCATCCCCTTGATGGGACTGCTGCTGGGTGGAGTTGCTGCCTTGGCTGCCCAGTGGACCGCGAGTCGGCTTGATCGATTTGATCCGGTGGTTTTGGTGCGCTGTTTGCGCGGTTTGGCGATTGTTCTGGCGATCGATAGCTGCCGACGGGCCGCCCAACTCTGGTTGAGCTGAGTGCTGTTCAGTTCAAGAGAGCCCAAAAGCTGTCGTTCAGTTCGTAACCGAGGGCTGCAGACATTTGTGAAAGGTTGCCGCGCATCGTTCGGTCGAGCTGCTCTTGGCAGAGGTCATCCAGCTGCATTAAACGATGGGTGATCCAAAGCTCAAGCGCTTGGGGATCGAAGCGGAGTCCTTCAGTGCGGTTAAAGCTGTGGGGAACCACCATCGCAACGTGGCGAATCAGGCTGCCGCGGTCACGCTCCAGCATGAGCGGTAGCCAGGGATAGCGGGCATCCGCCCGTAAAGACCACAACCGAGGCTCTGGGCACTCCGCGAGTTCCCGTGGGTCGTCTGGGTCCCGTGGCCAGTGAAAGTTGAGCTCGAGGATTGGCCCCTGTTCCAGCAAATCCTTAAGGGGCTGATCGGACCAGATTTGCAGCGGACTGAGATCGAGACGGCGAATTGATTCGGCATCAATCAGAACCGGATCCATGAGCAGGTGTGACAGGCCTTTGCGAATGATGGCCTCTAGAGCCCTCAAGGGAGAAGAATGAATGCGTTTGATGCATGTCAGCCATGGACTCCGCAATTTCCTCCCCTGAGATCTTCATTGCTCTCGTGGTGGCCGCCCACGCAGCCATTTTGGCTTTGCGCCTTTCGGTGAGCCTCTACCGCGCCTGATCCCAGTCATTCATTGATGGGATGACCTTGGCATCGGTATCGGGGTGCGTTACAAGCGGGTAACGCGCTTTGTCCTTTGTCTTCGTATCAGGCTCGAGCACAGCCACAATCTCGGCCTAATGCAGCATCCCTGGCAGCCGCAATTCAGCTGCAGACCGATCGTCGTGAGATGCAATGCAGCGTCATGGCCTTGGCGGTCAAAT
>QCVC01000058.1:0-6705 GCA_003210515.1 Synechococcus sp. AG-683-B21
TAAAAATCCGCAGCGGCTTGGGGTCCATGCCACTGCTGGCACTCCACTGCCAACCACCGTTGTTCGCCGCCAAATCGCCATCCACCTCCAGTTCCATAAAGGCGCGTTCGCCCCAACGCCAATCACAAATGAGATCCTTCACCAGGAATGACGCCACGATCATGCGGCAGCGGTTGTGCATCCAACCGCTCTCATTGAGCTGACGCATCGCCGCATCAATGATCGGCATGCCCGTCATCCCCTCCCGCCAAGAGGAAAACCACGCTTCGTTGTTCTCCCAAGGGAATCGACGCCATTGCTCCCGGTAAGGACCATCCGCCAGCTCAGGGAAGTGAAACAAGGCTTGCTGGTAAAACTCACGCCAGCCCAGTTCTTGCTCCCACACAGCAATCGCCGTGCGCTGTTCATCGCTACGGGCATGGTCACGACCCTGTTGCGCCGCACACCACGCTTGACGGGGACTCAACGTGCCAAGGCTCAACGCCGCACTGAGATACGACGTACCAACAACGCTGGGGAAATTCCGATCGGGTTCGTAGCCGGAGAGGGGCCCATCCGCAAAACAGGTGAGCTGCTCCAGGGCTGCCGATTCGCCAGGCCTACACGGGCAGATCTCCGTGCCTTGGAATCCATGGTTGTAGCGGAGCGCGGCCATGGGATCCCCATCCGGCACCAAGTCGGCATGCAAATCAACAAGGCCTGAAGGAGCCTCAATGGTGATGGGCTGTTGAGCCTGCACCTTGCCCCGCCAGTTGCGCAAGAAAGGTCCGTACACGCGATACGGATCCCCAGCACCCGTTTTGAGTAACTCCGGGGGGATCAGCAGCTGATCCCAATCCACCACCACCTTTCGACCATCAGCCTGCAACCGCTTCGCCACCTGCCGATCCCGTTCACGGCTGTAAGGCTCCACATCCCTGTTCCAGAGCACAGCTTCGGCGGCAAGCCGTTCTGCCAACGGCGGCAGCACCTGCACGGGATCACCCTCCAAGATCAGCAACCGGCTACCGGCAGCACGCCAACGCTGCTGAAGTTCGATCAGGCTCTCCAACAAAAACCACAACCGGGCCGGTGCCATGGGTGGCAACGACTGAGGTGGATGGATCAAGGCTGGATCCAGCACATACACCCCCGTCACCGCAGGGCTGATCTCAACAGCGGCCTGAATGCCGAGGTTGTCGGCCAAGCGCAGATCGCGGCGATGCCAAAAGAGAACGCGGGAGGCTGACATTAGAGACCCAACAGCTGTTTGGCTCGGAACCAAGCCGTGACGGACTTGCCATCCAGCCACTCATCTCCAGACGCCAGTGCTTCATCCAATTGAGCGGAGGTCATCGTGACCACCTCCAGATCCTCGTCGTCATCCCCAGCCGGTGGATTCTCCAAAGCCGTGAGCTCCCGGGCCAAAAAACAATGGATCACCTCATCGGAATATCCGGGGCAAGGAAGCATCGGACCAAGCGCATCCCAACGGGCAGCGCTGAAGCCGGCTTCCTCCCCCAGCTCCCGCTGCATCGATTCGAGCGGATCCTCTCCAGCTTCAAGGGTGCCGGCGGGGAACTCCAACAAGCGGGCCTGCACCGCAAAGCGGTATTGCCGCAACAACACCACCTGACCGTCATCGGTGATCGGTACCGCCAACGCTGCACCGGGGTGACGAACCATGCCGAAGGTGCTCTCCACACCCATTGGCAACCTGATCCTGTTGCGTTCGAACCGAAGCTTGCGCACATCTACCGTTTCAACGGTTTCGAGCAACTCAAAAGGCTCCGGAGCCGGCAACGGTGCCATCGGATCAGGCTTTAAGAGCCACCAGCATGGCGGGTCATTGCATTCATCCGCTGGGGTCAGGCGATCCAGTCGGAGGATTGATTCATGGCGGCCAACAGCGGCTCAAGCACAAAGCCGCGGAGATGAAGACGCGGATGGGGCAGCACCAACTTGGGATGCTCCATCCGGTGCTCTCCCCAAAACAACAAATCGAGATCCAAGGTGCGCGGCCCCCAACGTTGTTCCGAGGATCGCTGCCGCCCAAATTGCGATTCCAACTGATGCAATTCGCCCAACAACTTCATCGCGGCCTCATTCGATGGAGTCGTAAAGAGCCCATGCACGACCACCACAGCGTTCCAATAGCGCGGCTGATCCGGCGGACCCCCAATCGGGGTGGTGTCGAATAACGGCGACCATCTGAACCGCAGTGGAACCGCAGCCCAATCGTTCACCACAACGGTCAACAACGGACGCACCATCAGCAGGGTTTGTCGCGGCCCAGCATCGGCGTACGGCAGGTTCGCACCGAGGGCAATCGCGAGGGGAAGATCGTCACTGCGGAGCATCAGCGAGACTGGCGTGGACGAGCGGGATGAGAAGCCTCCATGGTGGCAAGCGGTGTAGTCGCAAAAAACGACCAAGCAACCCGTGCCTTTCCTCTGGCGGCGATCACCGGCCATGGAACGCTCAAGCTTGCGCTTCTGTTGGCAGCAGTGGACCCCGGCCTCGGTGGCGTGGTGATTGCAGGAGGACGGGGCACCGGTAAATCCGTGTTGGCCCGTGGGCTTCACACCCTGCTACCCCCGATCGACATCCTCGACATTGACGGAGGGGTCGGACGGAACCTCGATCCTCAAAACGAAGAGGAGTGGGACAACGCCACCCGTGAGCAGATCTCAGGCGATGCCCCCTCCAAGGTGATTCCGGCACCGTTTGTGCAAATCCCCCTCGGGATAACCGAAGACCGTCTCGTGGGGGCCGTTGATGTGGCCGCGTCGCTATCGAGTGGCAGTGCTGTGTTTCAGCCGGGCCTCCTGGCCGATGCGCACCGGGGGGTGCTCTACGTGGATGAACTGAATCTTCTCGATGACGGCATCGTGAATTTGATGCTGGCGGCCGTTGGCAGTGGAGAAAATCGTGTTGAGCGTGAAGGCCTCAGCCTCAGCCACCCCTGTCGTCCGCTGCTGATCGCCACCTACAACCCCGAAGAAGGCAACATTCGCGATCACTTGCTGGACCGCTTTGCCATCGCGCTTTCGGCCAATCAGCTGGTGAGCACCGAGCAACGGGTGGAGATCACCAATGCCGCCCTGGCCCACGGCCAATGCAGCCGCAGCTTTGCCGAAACCTGGAGCGAAGAAACCGACGCTCTCGCCACCCAACTGCTGCTGGCCCGGCAATGGCTGCCCGATGTGCGAATCGGCCGTGAACAAATCGAATATCTCGTGACCGAAGCGATTCGGGGCGGAGTGGAAGGCCACCGATCTGAGCTGTACGCCGTCCGCGTCGCTCGAGCCCATGCCGCCCTATGCGGTCGCGACCGAGTGGAAGCAGACGACCTACAAGTGGCGGTCGCGCTGGTGATCGCCCCACGGGCATCGCAGCTGCCTCCACCGGATCAGCAGATGGAGCCACCACCACCACAGGAGCAAGAACCCCCTCCGTCCCAAGGGGATCAACAGGATCAACAGGACAATCCACCTCCCCCACCGGAGGGCTCTGGAGAGGAGGACGACACACCAGACGACAACCACGCGGACGAGGACAACTCCGACGACGACAACACCGATGACGACAGTCCGGAGGACCAAGCCCCTCCATCGGTGCCTGAAGAATTCATGCTCGATCCAGAGGCGATTGATGTGGATCCAGATCTCCTTCTGTTCAACGCAGCCAAGAGCAAAGCCGGTAACAGCGGCAGTCGCTCGGTGGTGTTGAGCGATAGCCGAGGCCGCTACGTCAAGCCGATGCTGCCCCGGGGCCCCGTTCGCCGGATTGCAGTGGATGCAACGCTGCGGGCAGCGGCCCCGTACCAAAAAGTGCGGCGTGAACGACAGCCCGGCCGTGCTGTGATCGTGGAGGAAGGCGATTTGCGCGCCAAGCTTTTGCAGCGCAAAGCTGGCGCCCTCGTGGTGTTTCTGGTGGATGCCAGTGGTTCGATGGCGCTCAACCGCATGCAAAGTGCCAAGGGAGCCGTGATTCGACTGCTCACCGAGGCCTATGAAAACCGCGATGAAGTGGCGCTGATTCCCTTCCGAGGCGAGCAAGCCGAGGTGTTGTTGCCGCCAACGCGTTCAATCACAGCCGCACGGCGACGGCTTGAATCCATGCCCTGCGGAGGCGGTTCACCGCTCGCCCACGGACTCACCCAAGCGGCCAGGGTGGGAGCCAATGCTCTGGCCACAGGCGACCTCGGCCAAGTCGTGGTGGTGGCGATTACCGACGGCCGGGGCAACGTACCGCTCAGCAAGTCGCTGGGCCAACCCGATCTGGACGGAGAAGAAAAGCCCGATTTAAAGCAAGAGGTGCTGGATGTGGCGGCCCGTTATCGGATGCTCGGCATCAAGTTGCTCGTCATCGACACCGAACGCAAATTCATCGGTAGCGGCATGGGCAAAGACCTCGCCGAAGCCGCCGGTGGCAAATACGTCCAGCTACCAAAGGCCAGCGATCAAGCGATCGCCTCGATCGCCATGGAGGCCATTAGCACGATATAGCTCCTAATTCGTTACGAAAGCGTGTCGAAATCGTCTCAGCGACGGGTTTCGGCCGGATAGACCTCTGAGAGCAAGGCCCCAAGGCCAATGGTCACATTGCGAAGACCGTCCATAAAAGCTGGATCGGCCGTGAGTGTCTCCACATCACCTCCTACGGCATCCAATTTGGCGGTGAGCTCAGCCGCATTTATCGCCGTCTGTTGCAGACTCGACAAGGTTTCTGGGTTATCCAACGACGCCACAATGTTGTTGGCGTGGGCCGTCGCTGCTTGGAGATTGCGCAACACCGGATCCACTTTTAGTAACTCTGCTTGTAGCTGAACCGTCAGGGCTTCAAAAGACTTTGCGGTCGCATTGATCTGCTCCATCGAAGCCACCGCATTCGGGATCAACTTCTCAGCTTTGGCTTCGGTCAACAACTCCTGAAGGGTGTCGGTCACCGTTGTGATGCTTGAGGCTTCCTGGCCCATCACCGTGGCACCGTCACACAACTGAGCTTTTGGCTGGCAAGTGACGGCTTTCGGCAACGGTGCATTTTCTGGCAAGGGCTTGCCACGACTCATCAATGAAACCTGAGCATCGCCCCCAAGCAACGACGCTGAGCCGATGGTGGCGGTGACCGGTAAGGGCAGACGCAGGTCACCCTTAGTGATTTCCAACTCTGCAACCACCGCACTCGAAGTGACTTTGATCGAGCGCACCGAGCCAACCAAAATGCCGCGGTAGGTCACCGGCGAACGCTCGGCCAGTCCTGACGCATCATTGAAATTCGCCGTCAGTCTCCACTCGCTCGAGCCCAATCGAATGCCACGCATCCACATCCCCGTGGCAGCAAAACCAACCAGGCCACCAAGGACAGTGAATCCGACGATGGCATCACGCACACTGCGTCGCATGGTGATCAGTGCTCCGCAGGCTGCATGGGTCCGCGCAGGCTACCCGTCCTGAACTGCTCCACATAGGGATTCGTAGAACTGCGAAATTCATCCACCGATCCTTGCCACTGAAAATGGCCCTCGTAGAGCATCAACACTCGCTCCGCCGAGCGCTCAATCGTGCTGCGGACATGACTGACCACAACGGAACAGCCCCGAGCCACCGTTGTGGTTTTGACAATCAAGTCTTCAATGCGTGTACACGCCACAGGATCGAGCCCTGCGGTGGGCTCGTCGTACAGCAGGAGAGGCATCGACTGATCTCCCCGCTGGGGGTCATCGATCAAGGCGCGGGCAAAACTCACTCTTTTTTGCATCCCGCCGCTTAATTCCCCGGGATAGAGATGCGCCACCTCATACAGGCCAACGGCTTCTAAGCACGTTTCAACGCGCTCGCGGATCTCAACATTGGACAGAGTCCCTTTTTCCCGAAGCAAGAAACCAACATTTTCCTCAACCGTGAGGGACGCAAGCAACGCAGGATTCTGAAAAACCAAACGCACATCAGGGGGGTTGGTTTGATCCAGCCGCAGATAGTCCTGGGGTTCACCAAATAAGCGCAGTTGCCCGCTTGTCGGCAGCTGCAAACCAGCCAACAGTCGCAGCACCGTTGACTTCCCTGCCCCCGATGGCCCCACCACGGCAAGCCGCTCTCCGGGCTGCATCGTCAGGCTCACCCTGTCCAGCACAGGCCTGGCCCCCCACTGCATGGTGAGGTTCTCCATCTCCACCACGGACTGGAGCTGAGGCACATCAAAGGCCGAAACATGTCACCATCCTGCCGCGCTCGAAAAGTCTCCGTACAGTTCTGACATGACTGGATGAGTCGCCCCTTGGCGCCCAAATCTCCTCAAAGCAGACGCCAGCAGGCCAGAGCCAACCGGGGGCACCGGCGACAAGAACTCATGACGCGTTCCCAGCGCGCCGTGCGCTGGTTACAGCCTGGCTTGGTGGTGAAGCGCTGGGTTCTCACCTCTGGCCTGGGCTTACTACTGGCCTTAATCGGAGGAGCCGTTTGGGCCGATCTCAAACCGATTTATTGGATTCTTGAAACCCTGAGCTGGCTTCTGGGAGCACTCACCACAATCCTTCCGAGGGAATTCACCGGCCCTTTAGTGGTGCTGGTAGGCGTAGCCCTTGTTTTGTGGGGACAAAGCCGAAGCTTTGGCTCGATTCAACAGGCCTTAGCTCCCGACAAAGACACGGTGCTCATTGATGCACTGCGAGCCAAAAGCCGCTTAAACCGTGGTCCAAATATCGTTGCGATCGGTGGAGGCACC
>QCVC01000059.1:0-6526 GCA_003210515.1 Synechococcus sp. AG-683-B21
AGACGAATCTCAGTTCTTTGCGATGTTGGATGAGATCTGTCGGGAGATCGATGGCGACATAATTAGCGCCTCCTGTTTTGCCTTTACGGGGCGTGCAGGTCTTTATCTGTTCGTTTGCGTCGTACGGGCTCAACACAACTTGAAAAGGACTTACGGGCTGGCTACTGTGAATTTGCTTGCGTAAGCCCTTTAACTCCGATGAAGGCGTGGCTCTTCTTTTCAGTCGCTTTATTGGTGTACGGGTTTGTCTTTGAGTCAACCTTTGCTAAAGACAAATCTCCAACTATTGCAACGCTTGGAACTGCTCTTGTGGCCGGGAGTTTGATGTGGTTTGTGTGGAGGATTAATTAATAGCCATGTCAAATCAGCTGCTCCCCTTCTTTATTGTAGGTTTAGTTCTTTATATTGCTTACTTTTGGAAGAAGTAGTCGTTTAAGGATTGTATACTGTCGCCAAACTTTCGAAAAGCTGATAGATCAAGCTTCGTGAGTTTTTGAGAGTATGCAGAGCTGAAATGAGTGCACAAACTGAGATTGATATTTGTTATATCTTCGTCCGCTCAGTCTTTAAGAAAACACATGAGACGTAATGCAAATGAAATCATCTTTCTCCTTGTCAGACTGAAGAAACTCGACGTGAATGCCTGCTTCGTTTAAACTGAAAATATGGCTGACGTAGCAATCTATGGCCTGGTTCAAATCCCCAAATCTTCCAACAGTATCAATGCTAGACCCATTATAAATGCAGATTTTAAAATGTGCATCTACAAGGCAACTGCATTGCTCAGGCTGATTCACTAGCTGTTGAATAAGCTGCGATCGATTGAAATTATTCTCCTCATATTCAAACATTTGATGTATCAAGTTGTGATACCAATTGAATGGTTCTGCGGCAGCTGCCAAGCTGTCGTCAAATTCCATCAAACGGATGAGTTGAAGTGCAGCAGCATAGGACTTTTGATTCATTTCAATTGGAATACCATCCACGAATGCCAGCCTTTCTTTTGAAAGTGCGGTCTTGATATAACCAAATATCTTCTGACGACACCCGATATCCCGCTTCCTCGGCGATCTTCACTAATTCATTGTCGCTATTTGCGATGCTAATTTTATCGCGCAACCTGTAATCACTTCCTACATTCTCGAGGAAAGCCGCTGCCTGTTTGCGTCGCTCAGTGGCGTGGTAAAAAGTAAATGGTTGAGATTCTTTTAACAAGGTTCTGTTCCGAGTGTATTCGATTCTGCAATAGTTCTTGCCGTAAACCCCATGTTATTTTCATTACTTAAGTATTTATATTATCTCGCAATAACCTGTCTCCTAGATTCATCAAGTTTTGTTCAAGCTGATTGCTAGGCTTCTTTCTTTGTTGCGGGCTCCCCTGCTCTAACTGATGGCGTATTAATACTCGCTGGGCTAAGTCAATTATCTAGTGGTGGGTGTTTTCATTTCTGATTCATTCTGGGTATCGTTGGCTGTCTTGATCTGTGTTCCTTTCATTATCAATCTTGCAGCGCTGTTGATCGTCTTGGCGGCTGTGCTATTACCAGCGGCATAGCAACCTCACCAGCAACACTAATTAATTATGCCTAGGGCCTCGTTGCCCTTTTGATTTTTTCATCATCTTAAATTCTTTTATCAATATCTAAGAGTGTTCTGCTGAGTTGATTCTGCTGATTGTGATGCGATGATTTAATTTAAATTTCATCAAGTAGTACCCCGACTTTATGATTGGAAGAGTTCTCCTCCAATCATTGCACCGTGTCTGGAGTTAAGGGAAGCAGGATTTCCCATCCATGTGATTTAGGTTTCAAGTTTTTGTGTCAAAGGAGCGATTCAAACAAAATGGAACTGCTTTGAAGGCAGTCGTGCATGCGCGAATGGACTGATGAATTCATCACCGATGCTCAGCAAGAGCTTGTCGGCATGGTCAAAGACTGGAAATACGACTACGGCGCTGATGACAAGGCATGTTCAGCAATGCTCTTGTGGATGGTCCTGAAGCTCAATCCAAAAGCAGAAATCGATCCGAAAATGCTTCAGGTGTCGGATGAATACCCTTGAGGGATTGACCATTTTGGGCAATCACAACACGCCTCCTTGAATACGAGCTTGCAAGTGCAAGCGCTGCCCTTCTGGTCGCACTCAGCCTTGGGATTATGGGAGTCATGCCCGCAAGGCCCGTCAGTGCTGCTATCTGCGCTGGAGGCGGAGATGCGCTGGGGGATTAAAAAAAGTCCTTGAGACATCACCCCCAAGGACACAACAACACCTCGTCACATGCTCGGGACGAGGTCCGCACAATGCTGCAATTGCGATGGGCTGCTGTTGTGTGTCTGTTGCTACCAAACTCTCTTGTTATTCCGGTCTGCGGCAGTTCTGCCGACAGCTCCTCGCACTACCTATCTCGTTTATCAAGGCTTACTCAGCTAGATGCATCGAGAAGATTGTGGTTTTTTCGTACCCCATTAAGTGCTGTCGCAGCTAAAAAAATAAATGTCTTCGTTCCTCCCATGCGACCAATCCTTCTGGCTCTTTTACCCCTACTGATTGCTCCTGGAGCAGCCCTGGCTCAAAAGGAAATTCCCAAGGCACCTGGCCACAATCAGTGCCCATTGGGTTATGTGAACACCCTCGGTACAACTTGTGTGTCTCCGATTTACTACGAGGTTGCTCCAACCAATGGAGAAGCTTGCAAATCCGGCTGGGTGAATATCAGCGCTGGGTATTGCAAAAAGAAGAAAGGCCCTCTCGGCATTCTCTGATTCCCAATAAAAAACCGCCCCATACGGGGCGGTGCAGATGTCAGTTGGGGGCTGACTGATTTGAGAGTCGGGGAGACAGGATTCGAACCTGCGGCATCTTGCTCCCAAAGCGATAGTTCTCTCTAGTCGTCAACTGGATTTCATCAGTCAGAGACTCAGTTTTAGCAGCGTTTCTGTGTTGTCTCCTGTCACCTGATGTCACCAGATGCTTGACGGCTTTGGCACGCTTTTGGCACACTTTTGATAGCGAGATGCCTCATACCTTTGCCGCGCCTCAGCGAAAAAGACGACTGGATCAAGCCATTCAGAAGGCAGGTTGCAATCACCTGTGGGGATGGCTGGTACATCCGCAATAACCGTGGACGGATGCGCCTCAATGTTCCTGGGCATGGCACTCTTTCTCTGAATTACGACTGGTCAGAGCGGGGTGCCGTTCAAGCCTTGCCATTTATCCAGCAACTGTTCAAGCGTTGGGATGGTGGGCGTATCAGCCTTGCTGGAGCGGCGACCTCTACCAACACCAGCAGCAGCCACCTACAACTGAATATCAGCCAGTTGATTGATAAATATCGGCAGTTTGTCCCTAGTGCGGGCGATACGACCTGGCGATACAACTACCTCCCTGTCCTCAAAAACTGCGCGAAGGCATTCAGTGACCGACCCCCAGTGGACGGTGAAGCTCTTTGCATCGCCTGCCTGAAGCAATGGGAGCAAGGTTCACGAATGCGCCAGACCAGCCGCCAGAAGCTCTATGGCTTCCTCAATTGGGCGGTGCAGCGTGGACATCTGAAACCCATTTACAGCCCGCCTGCGACGTTGCCAGAAGTGCTGAAGCCCAAGCGTGTCGGCTATCCCCTCAGTGATGCGCAAATCCTGCAGTTGCTCGACAACCTTCCAGAAGGCGACCCCCACAACCAATGGCGCTTTGCCATTCAGCTTTGCGCTGTTTATGGGTTGCGCCCTGAAGAACTGAGGCACCTACGCATCAAGAGCGGGGCAAATGGATTTGAACTGTGGACGATTTACCGCAAGTCGATGGGCGGCACCAAAGGAGCCAAAACAGAACCACGGCGATTGCACCCGTTATTGCTCCGTGATGCCGACGGCACCGCGATCGATTGGAACCTTCAGGCGCGGTTGGAGGTGGGGGAAAAGCTTCCGCCGTTAAATCGTGAAGGTGATGGTGGGCAAGCGTTGAATCAATACTTGCGCCGTCGTGAGATGTGGATGGCATTGCGAGTCGAAGCACAACACAACGGCGAGCAATTAACGCCGTATTCATTCCGTCATCGCTACGCCAAGCAAGCTCATGCAGCGCGTCTAGCGGTGGCTGAAATCTCAGAAGCTATGGGACACACCATCGAGGTGCATCTGAAGAGCTACGCGAGGTTTAAGCCGGACAAGACTGCTGCCAACTTCGCAGCGGTGAACGTTTAGCGCCACCTCATTGATGTTTGACTCTGTTTTCCATGTTCAAGAGCTGAATCCATTTCAGGAATGGCATCTGCTGAAGAACGCATAAAGGTGCAGCCCCTGAGAAGGAAGGGGCTACAGCCTCTCTCAGACCCACTGAAAGTTCCCATCCCGGTGAGTCCTATTCATCGTCTTGGGGTCGATGAACTAAGTGAATTCTTGCTTACCTAGCACGTCTAATGCATCCACTCATTACGGATAGTGGTATCGGAAGAGCTAACTCAAGGTTCAGACCAGTGAAACGTCTAGGAGTTCTAAGAGCCTTTTTCAAGTGCCAGATATTGATTCAGGATTAATCCTTTGGGTCAATGCCGAACGGCTTAAACACCACTTTGCAATGGTGTGACAAAACAGCTTGTCGCTTGTAGCCATTGGATACACCGATCTGTCCGTTGTGATGCAGATCGGAGTAAACGTGCGATCAAGGTTTGAATAGTTCATCGATTCCTCCCGATGAACTGGGTTCATCGGGAGGATATTCCTGATGTATTTCCCTAAAGCTGCGGCTCTCTTCGTTAGGGGGAGTCACGCTTTTATTATTGACGTCTCTTTACTGTTTCAATGGCCATTGCTAAAGGTTCGAAAGTTCGGATCAAAAGGAAAGAATCCTATTGGTTTAATGAGGTTGGAGTCGTCGTATCTCGCGAGAAAGAACCGAATAAATCTCGATACCCAATAACAGTTCGATTTGAAAAAGTAAATTACAACGGAATGCAAGGTGTTGATGGAGGGTTGACAACTAATAACTACGCCGAGAGGGAGCTTGATGAAGTCATGGAATAAGTTTGTCAAGGAGCAGAAGCTTTCTCATGCGTAAAGGATGGCAATACTTCAGACCCTTTCAAGCTTCATTCCGAGCTATCAATTTTTCCCGGTTAAACATGAATAGGCCGAATGAGAAGGCAAAAGAAATTGCGAAGGTGAAAGGAATGTAGAGGTACCAACGTTTCATACCAATGCGCATGCCTTCCGCTGCGTAAAAGATGAAAGAAGCAATTAGTACCAATGTGAGGTCAGCTGCGATGAAACCGGCTGATGCATTGGCCCAGACTCCAGCTGAAAAAAGGTTGACGATTTCAATCGGATCGGTGAGGCCCAACACCTCTGTTTCCTTTACGAATTTATAAATGCAATACCAAGGCCAGCCGATTCCGGCGACTGTTAGTGCTCCATAAAGGCCAAGGCGTAGCTTTTGCATAACTCAATGTCGTTTCGCTAATACTCCCATCGTAGAGGACCAAAACTTGCTTCAAATAAGAGTTTTGCTTGTATCAAAGACGTTTGTCTCCATCTGTTTCCTGTATCAATAACTAGGAGGAAGATTTTCTTGGTGCTGAAAGGGCTTGTGCTTGTCTTATGCCTTGTTCCCAACGCAAGCGCGCAACTAAACCGCGACACTTCCCGGCACCTAATCATTATCCAAAACAAAACCCCCGCCAAAGGCAGGGGTTCCGAAAACTCAGTGGGAGTGTGACCTTGTTTCCACCCCGTAAGTTTTTTTCCTCACTTCGCGTATCTAGCCCAGTGAATTGGCACAGCGCCAGTTAGGAGTGGACGGCATCGGAGTTGGTACCCCAGACCTTGGGTTCGGCATGTCGATGCCTGCACTCCAAGTAATCATTCCTGTTCTTTCAGGTCGTCCTCGGGAGGGCAGACAGGAGCTACTGCATAACGCTTTTGGATGTGGCGTTGCGCCCACCGCTCCAATACAAATGAACTGAGGTGACTCTCTCCAAGAACTTTGGTGAGGCTAGGCATTTGGCTTGTGGAGATTGCTTGAGTCACTGATGTGATGAGCACTTTCTGATTGATAGCCATAGCTCCATGCAAGTGCAGCGCTGGCCTGCAAAACTTTGTGTGAGCTTGAGCTGAAAACCAAGGCGCAGACGAATGAGCCGATGATGAGCACACGGGTTTTCCCCCGGTGCTGGCTTTCACCACCTGTACCATTGATGCCAAGGCTGAACAACGCATCTGATTTGTGCATGCCATCAACAGTGATGGATCGAGGATGGCTTTATTTGGCGCCTAGATCGTTTGCCTGGAAAAGGTTTGCCAAGGAATCGAAAGCAAAAAGCCCTGGCATAGACCAGGGCTTCCTACATGTCTTTGGACGGGAGACTCAGTATTTATAACTTGCACAAGGTCGCTATTGCGAGTTGTTAGAACAAAAGCAACAACCTCATGAAAGGTCCATCCATCCCCCTATTCACCATAAGGAGTGGATGTTTATCTGACCTGTCGATCCCGTCCAAGGACGACCCAACAATAGTGAACGATAGACGACTCAT
>QCVC01000060.1:0-6327 GCA_003210515.1 Synechococcus sp. AG-683-B21
CAATCAATTTCGAGGCTCGGCCAATGCTCTGAAACAACACAGCAATGGAAGCTTCGGAGCCACCAGCTTCAACAACGACCTTCAACTCAATCTCGAAACGAGCTTCACCGGTAAAGACCAACTCACCAGCGTGCTGCGTGCTGGCAACTTCAATGGGGATAACAATGTTTTTGGCGGAGCCGGCCCGACAACACTCTCAACCCTGGAAACGGCCTTTCAAGAGGGAGACAACCCCAATCAGTTAACGCTCGACAAACTTTTTTATTCCTTCCCCATTGGATCGCAGCTCACAGTGACCACAGGTCCACGGGTGGGTCAGGAAGACATGTTGGCGATCTGGCCCAGTTTTTACCCGAGTGATGCAATTCTCGATGTACTCACCCTGAATGGTGCTCCGGCCGCTTACAACAAAAACCTCGGCGCTGGAGCCGGCCTCCGCTGGGATGCCCCCACTGGCTTCCGCTTTTCAGCAAATTACGTAGCAGCCAACGGATCGAGAAGCACAACCAGCGAAGGGGGGCTCGCCACAAAGGATGCGGGGAGCACTGGAACGGTACAAATCGGTTACGCGCGAGAGGAATTGACCCTTGCCGCGATTTATACCGCGATCCAAAACGGCGACGATCTCATCACGTATGCCAGCCCATTCACCCAAACATCATTGAGTGCCAGGGGCATGACCCATGCCTTCGGCCTCGGCGGAGCCTGGCAAGGACTGGACGAGCGCTGGATCCCCTCAATCTCGGCGGGGTGGGGCATCAACGTGAGTGATACATCCCAAAACGGCGACGTTCATACCAGTCAGTCTTGGACGGCAGGCTTGGAATGGAACAACATTTTTATGGGTAGCACCAGCGTCGGCATCGCCGTTGGACAACCTGTCTTCGCAACCGATCTCAAGGGTGATAACACCCCAAACGATGGTCAGTTCATCTGGGAGGCATGGCTTCAGATGAACGTGACGGATGCGATCACAGTGACGCCTGCCTTGTTTTATCTGTCGCGCCCACTGGGACAAGACACTCCCAGAGGAGAAACCTTCGAACAACTCGGAGGCCTTGCTAAAATTACATTTAAATTCTAAAAAACACCATGACTAAAGCTAGATCGAGCATCTATTTTTAAAAAAAATTATCAAGCACCAAGCTCATGATACGCCCTGGTTTTCTTCTAGGAGCAGCATTCATCACAACTCTGCTCAATACCGGAATTGCAGGAAGAACATCGTCAGCGATGGGAAAGTGCAACCCAGCCCAGGCAGTCAAAGTCATGGAGACTGAATTATCTCGAGGCAAAAATCTGCAGCAGGCCTTTGAACTGGTGATCAAGCAAAAGGCATTTGACGGATCAAAGGCTTGCATCACATTCATTCGTGAAGAAGCGATGAAGTCTCGAGAATCAGCCCCGCTTATTTTTAAAAAGCTATGGCTAGAGTAATCAAGAGTTAAGCATTAAACAACAAACTTTTATCGACTAATTTTCCTCCAAAACGATCTAAAATCAATCAAGATTCAAGATCACAAAGTTCTGCAATCGGGATGACAGGATTCGAACCTGCGGCCCCTTCGTCCCGAACGAAGTGCGCTACCAAGCTGCGCTACATCCCGTCTTCACCATCTTAAGAGACAACACCAGGTGAGCAGAGCCGTTTAGGGTCGTTCATAGACCCGAATTCAGCAGTGCTCAAGCCCGAGTGGTTGCGCGTTAAAGCCCCGCAGCGGGAACGGATTGGTGCCGTCGCGGATCTACTGCAAGACCTCAATCTGAACACGGTCTGCCAAGAGGCAAGTTGCCCGAACATCGGCGAATGTTTTGCCGGTGGAACAGCCACTTTTTTAATCATGGGTCCGGGCTGCACCCGCGCCTGCCCCTACTGCGACATCGACTTCGACAAAAGTGTTCGGGAGCTTGATCCGAGCGAACCAGAACGCCTTGGAGAAGCTGTTGCCCGCCTTGGGTTGAGCCACGTTGTGATCACATCCGTCAATCGTGACGACCTACTCGACGGCGGTGCCTCTCAATTTGTGGCGTGTATTGAGCAGGTGAAGCGGAGGTCCCCGCTCACCACCATTGAATTACTCATCCCCGATCTCTGCGGCAACTGGGATGCTCTGGCCACCGTGATGGCAGCAGCACCCCATGTGCTGAATCACAACATTGAGACCGTCCCACGGATGTACAAACAGGCGAGGCCCCAGGGCATTTATGAACGATCCCTGGACTTACTTCAACGCGTTCGGGAGGGCTGGCCCAAGGTCTACACAAAGTCGGGACTCATGGTGGGCTTGGGAGAAACGGATGATGAAGTCATCGACGTCTTGCGCGACCTACGCACCCATCGGGTCGACATTGTGACCATCGGGCAATACCTCTCACCTGGGCCCAAGCACCTAGCAGTCGATCGATTTGTCACGCCCAGCCAATTCGGGTCGTATCGCTGCATTGGAGAAGACGAGCTGGGCTTCCTCCAAGTGGTGAGCAGTCCACTCACCCGCAGCAGCTATCACGCTGGTGAGGTGCAACGGCTCATGGCCAGTCATCCCCGCTAACAGGGATCCACTCCTGAAGCTGCCACGCCACAAGACCCTCCACAATCATTGGATCCTGGCTCACCCAGGCCAGGGCATCGGCATAGGACGACGCTTGAAACATCAGTAGTCCTCCACCGCCAGGACGCCGCTGATCATCGACTAAAAAGCCACTGCGAATGCGTCGCCCAAGCCCGATGTGTTGATCCAGCCAATGGCGATGCGCCTCCAAAAATGGACGCCGCTGCTCGATCGAGAGAGCAGAGGTTTCAGCCGTAAAGGTTTCTGTCTTGACGAACCAAGCCACCCGGTGACTCCGAAGATCGTGATTAGGCCGCGACGGCCTGTTTCTCGGCGAGCCCCATGGCAGCCCGTTCACTCGGAGGCACCAGCACCTTGAAGCGGGATTTAGCAGTAGGCCAGTCCGCCAGAAGTTCGGACGCTTTTTCACTTCCAGTGACCGCCAGATAGCGCTCCAACAGATCTTTGAGCATGGCGTCTTGCTCTCCCGTTGTGAGATCACAGACCTCAACAATTTCTGGATTCACGCGAGGCGTCACACCACCCGTGTCATCCAACAAAAAGGCGACACCACCGGTCATCCCAGCCCCGATATTGCGTCCCGTACTACCAAGCACCACCACGACACCGCCCGTCATGTATTCACAGCAGTGGTCCCCGGCCCCTTCCACAACAGTTTTCGCACCGCTGTTACGGACACCGAAGCGTTCGCCAGCTCTGCCGTAGGCAAACAACTCACCTCCTGTTGCCCCGTAGAGACAGGTATTGCCAAGGATTACCTGCTCACCAGGATTTGGGGTGCCATCACTGGGGACCAATGTGATCCGACCACTGTTCATCCCTTTACCCACGTAATCGTTGGCTTCTCCTTCGAGACGCACATTCATCCCTTGAACGAGGAAGGCACCAAAACTTTGTCCGGCAGCTCCACGGAATGTGAGATCAAGCTGGCCCTTAAAACCTCGATTGCCATGGCGCTGCGCCAACTCCCCAGCCAAACGAGCACAGACACTGCGATCGGTATTAATGATCTCAGTGATGCGACTCAGATCGCTGTGGTTCTCAACGGCCGCCATCAACTCACGATCCGCCAGAAAATCATCTTCGAGGATGGGGCCATTGCCGTGGGCCGTAGCGCTATGGGTGAGCCAAGAGCGATCTTCAGAACCGGCAATGGGAGCCAAGAGGCTGGATAGATCAACACAGCTGGTTTTCGCCAAATCAACGGCACGGTTCTGCAGTAGGTCGGTTCGACCGATCAAATCCTCCAGCTTGGCCATCCCCAAAAGGCTCAGCAGCTGGCGAACCTCCTCGGCCACAAACCAAAAGAAGTTCACCACATGCTCAGGCACTCCCTTAAAGCGTTTTCGCAGTGCTTCTTTCTGAGTCGCAACACCGACCGGGCAATTATTGGTGTGGCAAACGCGGGCCATGATGCAGCCCTCAGCAATCATCGCCACCGAACCGAAGCCGAATTCCTCGGCACCCAACATCGCTGCGATCACAACATCCCAACCCGTTTTCAGGCCGCCATCGGCCCGAAGCAGAACTCGATCACGCAATCCGTTTTCCAACAGAGAGCGATGCACTTCCGTGAGGCCAAGTTCCCAAGGGCTACCGGCGTGCTTAATCGAACTGAGGGGTGACGCTCCTGTACCGCCGTCATGGCCAGAAATCTGAATCACATCGGCGTTGGCTTTCGCCACACCAGCGGCAATGGTGCCGATCCCAATTTCAGACACCAATTTGACGCTGACTGGAGCCTTGGGATGCACCTGGTGCAAATCATGAATGAGCTGAGCCAGGTCTTCAATTGAGTAAATGTCGTGATGGGGAGGCGGAGAGATCAACGCCACACCCGGTTTGCTGTTGCGCAACCAGGCGATGTAGTTATCAACCTTCGGACCCGGCAGCTGGCCCCCTTCACCAGGCTTCGCCCCTTGGGCCACCTTGATCTCCAACTGTTTGGCACTACGGAGGTATTCCGCTGTGACCCCAAACCGCCCGGATGCGATCTGCTTAATCGCCGAACTTGCGGTGTCGCCATTGCGCAACCCTCCGATGCTTGGAAATGCTGCGGACCTGCCTTCCGCATCAACATCACTCAAGACCTGGAAACGAGCTGGATCTTCACCACCTTCACCACTATTGCTCTTGCCACCGATGCGATTCATCGCCACGGCAAGGACCTCATGGGCTTCCCGCGACAAGGCACCAAGACTCATCCCACCGGTGCAAAATCTGCTGCACAAACTTTCCACGCTTTCCACCTGATCGAGGGGACGTGGGGTTGAAGCGATCTTGAACTCCAACAAATCGCGCAACGCAGTAATTGGACGGTTTTCCAGCAGTGTTTTGTAGGTGGAAAAGTGGTCGTATCCAGGGCCAGTTTTCACGGCAGCGTGCAGCGCCTTCGACATATCTGGACTGTTCAGGTGGAATTCACCACCCGAGCGGTACTGCACAAAACCCATAAATTCGAGCTTGCTGCGGTTGAGTTCGGGGAAAGCCTTGGCATGCAACGACAGGGTTTCGTTGGCGAGTTCGGCAAGGGTCATCCCGGCCACACGACTGGTGGTGCCGGAAAACGCCATCTCAATCACGTCTGCACCGAGGCCGATGGCCTCAAAAATTTGTGCACCGTGATAGCTCGCTAGCAGGGAGATCCCAATCTTTGAAAGGATCTTGCGCAAGCCATTTTCCAGAGAGATGCGAACGTTCTCTTGAGCTTTAACAGCGTCAAGGGAGGGAAGTTTGCCCTGCTCAATCCGCTTTTGAGTTTTGGGATGCTCCAACCAGTGGCGGGTCGTTTCCCACGTCAGCCATGGGCAAACAGCACTCGCCCCATAGCCGATCAAACAGGCCATGTGATGCGTGCTCCAACATTGAGCCGTATCGGCAACCAAAGAACATTGCAACCGCAGCTTTTGGCGCAGCAGGTGGTGATGCACCGCGCCAACGGCCAAGAGGGCGGGCATCGCCACCGTTGTGGCACTGAGCTCTGAAGGTTGGCCATCCGCCCGAACACGGTCCGATAACACCAACACTTGTGCCCCATCGCGCACGAGCTGTTCAGCGTTTTTGCATAGATCGTTCAGAGCAATGCCCAATCCGCCAGCACAGGCTTCAACGGCCACTTGAGTGGACAGCATCCTGACCGGAAGGCCTTGCTGAGACAGAGCCGCTAACTCAGTTTCATTGAGCACCGGGCTATCGAGGTGAATCACCGCAGCAGCCTTGGCCTCAGGCTTCAAGGCCGGGTGACGCTCACCCAGATGCATTTCCAGACTCATCACCAACTTCTCGCGAAGCGGATCAATGGGTGGGTTCGTGACCTGTGCGAACCGTTGCTTGAAGTAGTCGTACAGCAAGTGGGGGCGGTCAGACAGAACTGCTAATGGGATGTCGTCCCCCATGCAGTACGTGGGCTCCTTACCAAGGCCAGCCATGTCTTCGATCACCAGATCGAGGTCTTCGGCGGTGAAGCCCATCGCCGTCTGCAGACGCAACAGATCGAGCTCTCCCATACGGCGCGCCTCAACCCACGGCTGCGCTGGGACTGAGGAACGGTGTTGATGCAACCAATCTGCATAAGGAAAACGTTGGGCAGCGTCTTCCTTGACAGCCCAATTGTCGAGGAGTTGGCCGGTTTCTAAGTCGACGGCCAACATTTGACCAGGGCCCAATCGACCTTTCTGGACGATGGTCTTGTCGTCTAAATCGACCACACCGGTTTCCGAGCCCATGATCACGAAACCATCGCTGGTGGTACACCAAC
>QCVC01000061.1:0-6117 GCA_003210515.1 Synechococcus sp. AG-683-B21
AGCTTCACGGAACCAGCTTCACTGAACAGTGGGTAGCGACATGAACAAACGAGCGAGATAGGCCGTCTCTTCCATCCGGGAGGGGCGGCCTTCCCCTTTTTTAGTGGCACTTTTACAAGTATCGAATTGCTAATAGGTTTGGAGTTGATCAATCAACTAGTTATCACGATGTTTGGCAATTGATTCGTGATTTAAGCAGTTTTACAGGCCGATTCATGCTGCTTTCGACCGGGCTCTGTGTTCTTTTTGTTGTGATCTAAAGAAGCATCACATTGCCTTGTCGATTGTTCACGGCCCGAGCAAAAAGGAAGCAGTTAAACGTGCGGAACATGTCCTTCACTCGCAATCGCTCCCAGTCAAGCCATAGCCCCAACGTGAAGCCTCGCGCTTTACAACTGCACTTGCAGGGGGCTCAAGATGCCATGGAGGCCTTCGATGGATATGAATCTTCTGGTCCAACGCTTCAGCCTTCGGTGCTGGATCGACCCTCTGGATGCCAACGGATGTCTGTTCTGGAGCTGTTGTTGGAGAAGGGACGCCGCTTGGTTTCAGCTGTTGCTCAATGGTTTCAACGATGAACGATCTTGAACCGGGTGATGTCGTCCAAGTTGTTCATGACTGGGACAATCGCGAACGATCGTCTTGCGCATCGTGGGCTTTCAGTCGATCTCTAGCTCCGTCTTGATCTCCAGATTGGCGCTAACGCTGCGCACATCATCGAGGCTTTCCAGGGCATCTAGCAGGTTCAGGCAACTCTGGGCCGTAGCGGGATCGCTAATCGAAACGTTGGTGGTGGTGGCCCATTGGTGCCCCCACTCTTTGACATCCCAACCTTGCTGACGCAAGCCATCTTGAAGGGCTTCAAGGCCTGCAAATGGTCCAAAAATGGTGGCCGTTGTTGCATCGTTCAGCTCGTAGCCATCGGCCTCAAGATCGAGCAGGCTCTCCAGTAAGCGCTCCTCGCTACCGGCCTCCGTTTTGATACTCACCTCGCTGCGATGCTCGAACAGGTAGGCCACGCATCCGTTCTCGCCGAGGTTTCCACCGTTTTTGCTGAAGGCAAGCCTTAAATCTGCTGCCGTGCGGTTGCGATTGTCGGTAAGGGCTTCAACCATCACGGCCATGCCGCCAGGGCCGTATCCCTCATAGCGGACGTCCTCGAGTTGAGCTCCTTCCCCGCCTTGGCCTGATCCCTTGGCGATCGCTCGATCAATATTGGATGCCGGCATCGCTGCCGCACGGGCCTTGTTGATCGCGGTTCGCAGTTGAAAATTGCCAGCTGGGTCGCTCCCAGCTCTTGCGGCCACCATGATCTCCCGTCCAAGGCGGGTAAAGAGCGCCCCGCGCTTGGAATCAACCACCGCTTTGGTGCGCTTGATCTGTGACCATTTGCTGTGGCCAGCCATCGGGGCGAAGCAGGGATGTCAGTTATTTGGAGGGTACTCAGGCTTGGTCAACCTGCGGCATTAACCCGCCGCGTCGAATACCACCTTGGGCCGTAGTTGCTGGTTCGCCTCGGCTAATCCCATTCCAGCAATGCTGCCATCGGCCTTGCAGACCACCACCGCATCGCCATCCCTCACGTTTCCCTCCAAGATTGCCCCCAGGCTGAGCCGCCGGCCACAGCGCCAGTCGAATTCTTCGCTATCCGTGAGCGTGCGTTTTGGAAGCGTTTGCAAGGCTTCCAGGGGTGATAAGGGTTCGGGCAACTCCAGATTGCTATCGGATTCCGGCAAGGGATGGGCTTGCGCTAGGTGAAAGCCCAGGGCTTGGGTGCGAGTGAGATCTGCCAAACAGCCACCGCAGCCCAAGGCATCCCCGAGATCGCGGGCAAGTGCTCGGATATAGGTTCCTGTCGTGCAGTGCACCTCGATCCGGAGGCGACCCGAGGTTGGATCCCAATCGAGCAGGTCGAGTCGTTCGATGGTGACTGTTCTTGCGGCTAGGTCCATCGATTCACCGCGACGTGCTCTTGCGTGGGCCCGTTCCCCATCCACATGAACGGCTGAAACTTGCGGTGGGCGTTGTTGAATCGTTCCACGGAAAGGGGCAAGTGCCTCGAGACAGCCTTGGTTGCTGAGTTCCGGCCATGGCAGGGTCTCTAAGATCTCGCCTTGAAGGTCATCACTGCTGCTGCGAGTGCCCAGTTGAATCGAGCCCTGATACGTTTTTTCGCCTGGTAAATAGGGCAGTAGACGCGTTGCTGGGCCAAGGGCAATGGGTAAAACGCCGGTGACGGCTGGATCGAGGGTGCCGCCATGGCCAACGCGCCGGAGACCATAGCTTCGCCGCATTCGATTCACGCAGGCGTGGGAGGTCAGCCCGGCGGGTTTGTCGATGACTACAAAGCCAAAGGGACCGTCCAAGGGGGACATCGCAGGGAGGTGGAGGTCGTGAGCTCAGACTGTTGCATCTAAGACGACAGAGGACCAGCAATCCCATGCAAGAGCTCCGCAGCAGTCGTGATGTGAACGTGGATGGCTTTTTGAAGGATGCTTTGCAGGTGAAGGCCCACCTCGCCCGATATCTCTCCTTGTCGTTGGAGGAACTGGAGACGCGTTTACCCAGCAGCACGGATGATCTGGCCGATCTCCACCCTGGCGCGTTCCGCCCTGAGGACGCGACGGACTTCTATGAAGACAAGGTGGGCACGGGCCATCTGCTTGAGCTGGCGGCCTGGCACCTCTCCAGTGCCGACTACATCGCAGACACCTTGAGATTGCAGGGAATGGCGGCACGTGGCCAGGTTCTCGACTTTGGTGGCGGCATTGGAACCCATGCTCTCTCAGCTGCAGCGTTGCCAACGGTGGATCACGTTTGGTTTGTGGATCTAAACCCGCACAATCAGGCCTTTGTTCAACAACGCGCCGAGGCGATGGGACTCAGCCACAAGCTCTCCGTGCATCGGGATCTTGGCAGCACCGGTGATGTGTGTTTTGACGCTGTGGTCTGTCTGGATGTTCTGGAGCATTTGCCGGATCCATCGGCGCAATTGCGTGAGTTTCACCAACGGATGGCCACGAACGCTATTGCACTTTTGAATTGGTATTTCTTCAAAGGGCACAACGATGAATATCCCTTTCATTTCGATGAGCCATCGCTCGTGGATTGTTTCTTTCGCACATTGCAGGGACAGTTTCTTGAGGTGTTTCACCCTTTATTAATCACTGCCAGGTTGTACAAAAAGATTTAAATCGAGGGATGCATTGGCATCAAAAAAAAGCCCCGGTCACGATGGTGAACCAGGGCTTTTTTTGTTTGAAATGCAATCAGCCAAAGAGCTGATTTTCAGACGGCAGCGGTGATGTTGATGCGTTTGCGGTTGCGCAGGCCCCGCTTAATGCTTTCGAATTTCACGAAACCATCGGTGAGGGCAAACAAGGTGTCGTCCTTTCCCTTGCCAACGTTGACGCCGGGCAAGACGGATGTGCCGCGCTGGCGAATCAGGATGGATCCAGCGGTGACGGATTCACCGCCGAAGGCCTTGACGCCAAGCCGTTTGGAATTGGAATCGCGGCCGTTTCTTGTGGAGCCTGTGCCTTTCTTATGAGCCATGGGGAAGAAATGGAAGACGGAGGGTTAAAGGTTCGAAGCGTTTAGCCGATGGCTTTGCCGCCGACGGAGATGGACTGAACCATCACCCGGGTGAGTTCCTGACGATGACCATTCTTGCGCCGTGTTTTCTTTTTTGGGCGCATTTTGTAAACGATCACCTTGGGGCCGCGGCGGTGGGCCATCACCTTCAGCTCAACGGTGGCGTCTTTCACATAGGGCTGTCCGAGTGTGGTCCCCTTGGAATCCTTCACCAGTAGGACGTTGTCCAACTTCAGGATTTCATCCACGTCGGCCTGAAGCCGATCCAGGTCGTAATACCGGTTTGTTTGAAGCCAAATCTGTGTGCCGGAAGCCTCAACGATGGCGTAGGCATCGCTGGTTTCCGGGGCAGCTTTTGCGGCAGTTTTCGTGTCAGCCATTGGTTAAAAGACGCGGTCAGGCTCGGAAGGAACCGATTGGGCCTGATCCGCAATCGAAAGACAAACAAAGATCTTCGGCCCTAGCCCCTCCCCCCGTCAAGATTCAGGCACCCATTGACCCAATTCGTCGGATGGCCCGGCCGGCCCTCACTGTTGCTCTCTTGCTGAGTTCCTCCGCTTTGGTGGACACCTGTCGTCAATGGTTGCCAGCCAATCGTTATCAATCGGTGGTGTTGTCTGTTGGCGAAAACGCAGGTCTTGCCACCACGTTGGCTCCGCGGCACAACGATTTTGATGCGGTTGTTGTTGAGCAAAACTTGCTTGACAGCGAAGCGCGGGAGGATTTGTTGAAAGCAGGTCTCCTGTTTCCTGCCGTCATCGTTGGCGAGGTGAAAGGCCATGTCGACTATCACCAGGAGGAGTTGCATCTCCCAGAGGATCAACTCGCACAACTGGGATACAACGTCGATGCGGCGATTTCACGATTTTTGCGCCAGGGCCGTGCCGATGGTCGGCAGGAAGATACGGCGACCAAAGCCGTGGGCAGCTTGTCCCGCCGCTTGCAAGAACGGCTCGGTTACCTGGGTGTGTTCTACAAGCGGGATCCATCCCGATTCCTCGGCAGCCTCGCTCCTGATGAGCGTCGGGAATTAATCGAATCCCTGCATCGCACCTATAGGGATTTACTGCTGAGCTACTTCGGCGATCCAGCTGCTGCGAATCAGGCACTCGAGAGTTTTGTGAATACGGCTTTCTTCAGTGATCTGCCGATTACGCGCACGGTGGAAATTCACGTGAATTTGATCGATGAGTACTGGAAGCAGTTGCGCCTAGAAGGTCACAAAAACGACTTTCTTCAGGATTACCGCCTTGCACTTCTTGATGTCATGGCGCATTTGTGTGAGATGTACAGACGTTCGATCCCTCCCGATATTCCCTTGCCGAGTGAGGCGTCAAACCGTCTATCCGTCGCAGTCGATCAGCCCATGTCCTCTGAGGAGTTGTTATGAGTCCACGTAAGACCTACATCCTGAAGCTGTACGTCGCAGGAAACACTCCAAATTCAATGCGAGCGCTAAAAACCCTGCGCAACATTCTCGAAACCGAATTCCGTGGGGTTTATGCACTCAAGGTGATTGATGTGCTGAAGAACCCACAATTAGCGGAAGACGACAAAATCTTGGCCACTCCGACGCTGGCCAAGATTTTGCCGCCACCGGTCCGCCGCATTATTGGCGATTTGTCTGATCGTGAAAGGGTTTTGATTGGATTGGATCTGCTGTACGACGAGTTGTCGGACAACATGCTGACGTCGAGCTTTCTCAATGACTCGGATGAAGAGAGCGCTCCAGCCACGTCGGATTCTTAAGCGAGATGGTGTTCCTCAAGCTCGACAAGTGGCTTCTCACTACGGTTTGTTCATAGGTCTTGGTCATGCAATTTCCTCCCGCTAGCGGTCAGTCACAAATGCAGGTACAAAAGCTCGCAACGGGGATTGAGGGCTTTGATGATGTTTGTCACGGTGGACTCCCAATTGGTCGAAGCACCCTGATCAGCGGAACGTCTGGCAGCGGTAAAACGGTGTTATCGCTTCACTTCCTTCATAACGGAATTAAGCATTTCGAAGAGCCGGGTATTTTCGTCACCTTCGAAGAATCACCGCTCGACATCCTGCGCAATGCGGCCAGCTTCGGATGGAATCTCCAGGAGATGGTGGAACAGGACAAGCTGTTCATCTTGGATGCCTCTCCTGATCCCGATGGTCAGGATGTGGCCGGCAGCTTTGATCTCTCGGGTCTGATTGAGCGAATCAACTATGCGATTCGCAAGTACAAAGCGAAGCGGGTTGTCATCGACTCCATCACTGCGGTGTTTCAGCAGTACGACGCCGTTTTTGTGGTGCGTCGTGAAATTTTCCGCCTGATTGCGCGGTTGAAGGAAATTGGTGTCACCACGGTGATGACCACTGAACGCATTGATGAGTACGGACCCATCGCTCGTTACGGCGTGGAAGAGTTCGTTTCCGACAATGTCGTGATTCTCCGCAACGTGTTGGAAGGGGAGCGCCGACGACGCACGGTGGAGATCCTCAAATTGCGAGGCACCACGCATATGAAAGGGGAGTTCCCGTTCACGATGGGCG
>QCVC01000062.1:0-5742 GCA_003210515.1 Synechococcus sp. AG-683-B21
GCAGCGCTCGGCAGGCGGAATCCATGGTCCACCAGCACCTTTTTGCGGGCCTGGTCGCCGTTGTACATCGCCTGCAATTGCGAGCAGGTGACGTGGCTTTCATCCACGATCAACAGCCAATCGTCGGGGAAGTAATCAATCAGGCATTCGGGAGGTGTGCCCGCCTCTCGACCCGCCAAATGCCGGGCGTAGTTCTCCACGCCGTTGCAGTAGCCGACCTGGTCGAGCATCTCTAGGTCGTACTTGGTGCGCTGCTCAAGCCGCTGCGCCTCGAGCAATTTGCCTTCGCCGTTCAAAAACTCAAGACGATCTCTGAGTTCGGTCCGAATTGCCTTGATCGCATCATCCAAACGATCTTTCGGCGTCACGAAGTGCTTCGCCGGATAAATGTTCACCTCCTCAAGGCTTTGCAAAATCTCCCCGGTGGTGGGGTCCACATAGCGGATCGCCTCCACCTCATCCCCGAACAATTCAATCCGCACCAACCGGTCGTCGTAAGCCGGGCCGATCTCGAGCACATCCCCCTTCATCCGAAAGCGGCCCCGGGCGATTTCGGTGTCGTTACGGCTGTACTGGTTGTTCACCAACTCCCGCAGCTGGCCGCGAATGTTCAGGGTGGCCCCCACTTCGAACTTCACAGCCGCCTTGAGGTATTCACTCGGAATCCCCAGGCCATAAATGCAGCTAATCGAAGCCACCACGATCACATCGCGACGCTCAAATAAGGAGCGCGTGGCGGAGTGGCGCAGCATGTCGATCTCTTCGTTGATCGACGCGGTCTTGGCGATGTAGGTATCGCTGACTGGAACGTAGGCCTCAGGTTGGTAGTAGTCGTAGTACGAAATGAAATACTCAACGGCGTTCTCAGGGAAGAACTCCCGGAGCTCATTGCACAGCTGAGCCGCCAACGTCTTGTTATGGGCCAACACCAGGGCCGGTCGCCCGGTCTGGGCGATCACGTTCGCCATCGTGAAGGTTTTGCCCGTGCCCGTCGCACCCAGCAGGGTTTGATAACGCTCGCCACCATTCACCCCCTTCACGAGTTGGGTGATAGCCGTGGGTTGGTCCCCTTTCGGGGAATAGGGCGCCGTGAGATCGAAGGCGGGCATGAACGGGCAAGCCTTAATGCCGGCTGATCAGGTTAAAGCCATCAACAGGGGCATGGTGGTTAAAACAACCCTCAGGCCAGCGCAGCCCGGATCAGTTCCACATCGCCTAGACCGAGCAGACGAATGAACACGGTGCTCAACACGCCGTAGGCGACGGCCCCCAACACAGCACTGGACAGACCATTTTTCAGACGGAACCCATCGATCAACCCTGCCGCCAGGCTGAACAGAATCACCGTGATCAGCCAACTCACCGGAGCCAGCAGACCGCCAAGGCTGGCCACAGCTCAAGGTAACGCCAGCTTTACTGGAACTAACAGCAGGGTCCCCAACAAACCAATCAGCGCTGCAGAGCCAAGGGCCGTTGAAAAGCTCGAAAGTTCCACCCCCAACGGCATCGCCGCCACAAAAAGGAGCACCAAGGGCCGAACCGGCCACTGCAACAGCCAGCCAATCGCACCCATGGAGCTCATAACAGCGTTGAAGCCAGGCTAGGCGCGGTTTAGACGCTGACCCGCACAGAGAAACTGAGGGCTTCCCGCAAGCCCCGCACCACGGCCACCATGGCCAACTCATCGTTGAGCCGGTTCACCGCAGAGCCAACCCCAACACCGGCGGCACCGGCAGCGATCGCCATCGGCACTGTGATGGCGGAGAGGCCTGAGGCGCACAGCACTGGGACTGTCGACACACGACTGATGCTGTGGGCTGCGGCCAAGGTGGGGGCCGCCTTTTCGATCAGGCCAAGGCTGCCGGCACTGAAAGGCTTGGCGCTGGTGCCGCCTTCGGTCTGAATCAGATCCGCTCCAGCCGCCACCAAATCAATCGCCAGCTGCTCTTGCTGGTCCATCGGCAACACGTGGGGCACGGTGACACTCAGAACCACCGCCGGGAGGAGGGAACGGGTACGGCGAGTGAGTTCGATCACTTCCGCTGCACCAAAGATGCGACCCTGGGGATAAAACGCATCGAAATTGCCGATCTCCACCATTGCGGCTCCAGCGGCAACGGCTGCGGGGAAGAGCTCAGGCTCCACAGATGACACACAAACCGGCACACCACCGGACGCCTCAATGGCCAGGGCAACCAACGCTGGATCACAGGCCACGTCGATGAGGTCGGCCCCGCCGTGACCTGCTGCACGGGCTATGCGACCGACGCTGGCGGCATCAAAATTCATCAGGCCGGCGATCACCTTGAGGGTTGATCGCTGCTCGAGGCTGCGCTGTAGAGCGACGGGCAATTGCTGAAGACGGGACATGGGACTGGACAGCGATGCCCTAATTCTCACACCGTGGAGGAAAGTCGCCTCCAATCATTGTCCTGGACTCCCTGGCATCACCGGCTACACCAGCGGCTGCTCACATCCCCAGGCCTGCTCCCCCAGGGCGAAACACTGGTCTTAGCGGTGTCGGGTGGCCAAGATTCGATGGCGTTATTGGGCCTGCTGCGGGATCTAATGCCTGTGCATCAGTGGAGGTTGCTGCTGTGGCACGGCGACCACCATTGGCATCCACACTCCAGCCAAATCGCTTCAGCGCTGAAACAGTGGTGTGATGACCAAGGCCTAGCGCTGCAGGTCGAGACTGCCCCAGAGGAGCTACCCCAAACGGAAGCCGATGCACGCACCTGGCGCTACCGCTGCCTCACGCAGCTGGCCAACGCGAGCGGAGCTGATGCGGTGACCGGTCACACCGCCAGCGATCGGGCGGAGACCCTGCTTCTGCAGGCCAGCCGAGGCAGTGATTTGACCGGCCTCGGCAGTCTGCGCGCGGTGCGACCCCTCCAAGCCCATGATCCGGAGGGAGCCCAGCTACGCCGCCCACTTTTGAGTTTCAGCCGCAACGAAACAGTGCAAATTTGCAGCGATCTACAGCTGCCCATCTGGAACGACCCTGGCAACCAATCCACGGATTTCGCCCGCAATCGAATCCGCCAAGAGGTGATACCTGTGCTGGAGGAGCTCAACCCCGGCTGCAGCCGTCGCCTCGCCGACCTTGCGGAACGAATGTCCCAACTGCGGGACACACAACAAAACCTGGCGGCATTAGCCCTTACAACGCTGCAAAACAACGAAGGGCTGGATCGCAAAGCCCTCGGGCGATTGCCCCAGCCGACACGCCGGCAACTGTTGGCCCAATGGCTGAATCAGCAAGGCGTTCCTGGCCTGGATGCGCCAACCCTGGAACAGCTAAGCCATCGGCTTCGTCAAGCTGCCCCAGCCGGCGAAGCCCACCTTCCCCAAGGCTGGATTGTTAGCTGGCAGGGCTCTGAGCTGATCTTGAAGCCGCCCGCAGCAGAGCATTAGCTGCCGCAGCAACAAGTCCTGCGCCGCCTCGGGTGCCCTCCAGCCGAATCTGCGCCAAGCCACTGTGCGCCAGCTGGCGTTTGCTCTCGGGCACCCCCACAAACCCCACGGGCATGCCAATCACCAGGCTGGGCTTCGCTGCACCTGCCTCCACTTGCTTGAGCAACACCTCCAACGCAGTTGGAGCACTGCCAATCAGCACCACAGGGGCAGGTAGCTCAGGAGCGAGCTCTTGCCAAGCCAACAACAGCCCCGCCGCCGTTCGCGTCGACCCTGACGGAGCCAACGTTGGGGCCCACTCGAGCACCGTTCGCACAGGAACGCCCAAGGTGCGCTGCGCCATAGGCCGAATCGCCGCGGCTGCCATCTCTGTGTCCGTAAGAATCGCCGCGCCAGCTTGCAAAGCCGACAAGCCAGCCTCACAGGCGCCCTCACTGAAGTGCAGCAACGCGGCAATGGAGGGGTCACCACTGCTATGCACAAGGCGCTCCAACACCTCCTGTTCCAACGGCTGCAACCCGGTGTCTCCCAGCAACGCGCGAATCCTGCGGATGCTTTCGGTAAAAATCGGGTGGTCTTGGGCCATCCCGGCCATCATCGACCCATGCCGATCCATTTGATCTGGGGAGATGACGCCGCAGCGCGGGATCGGGCCATCGATGGCTTGATCGGAAGCTGTGTGGATCCCAGCTGGAGCAGCCTCAACCTCAGCCGCCTCGATGGCGCCGAAACGGGCCAGGCCATCCAGGCGCTGGAAGAGGCCAGAACCCCACCTTTCGCCACAGGAGAACGGTTGGTGCTACTGCAGCGCAGCCCCTTCTGCAATAACTGCCCAAGCGAACTCGCCGACCGCTTCGAAGCCGCGCTTGAGCTGATTCCTAATAGCAGTCATCTCGTGCTGGTGAATCCCAACAAACCGGATGGACGGCTACGAACGACCAAAACGCTGCAAAAGCGGATCAAACAAGGACTGGATCTGGAGCAAAGCTTCCCCTTACCAACGGCTTGGGATGGCGCTGGGCAAAGGCAGTTGGTGCAACGCACAGCGGACGCTTTGTCACTCACGGTTAAACCAGACGCCATTGATGCCCTGGTGGAAGCGATCGGAACCGACAGCGCCCGCTTGGAGTCAGAGCTGCGCAAACTCTCCCTACGCACCACCACGATCACGGCCGCCCTCGTACAGGAGCTGGTAGGGGGCCGAGCCACCAATGCCCTGGCGGTGGGTGATGCCCTTCTAGATGGCAATGCGGGGGAAGCGATTGCGCGCTGGGATGCCCTGATCGAAGCGGGAGAGCCGGCCCTCCGCATTGTGGCCACCCTCACTGGGCAAATCCGAGGCTGGCTTTGGGTGAGCCTGCTCGAGCAAGAGGGCGAACGCGATGTGGCCGTGATTGCTAAAGCCGCCGGCATTGGCAATCCCAAACGGATCTATGTGATGCGGAAGCAGCTGCAAGGCCGCCCACCAAAACGGTTTTTATCGCTGCTGGGACGGCTTTTAGAGGTGGAGGCGCTGCTCAAACGGGGTGCCCTCCCAGGCAATGCCTTTCGAGACGGACTGCTGGGCTAATACCCGCCACAGTGAGACAATCCCCTGCTGTTAGAGACCGCTGAAATGGCCCTGCTGGTGCAGAAATTTGGCGGCACCTCCGTCGGCAGTGTCGAACGCATTCAGGCTGTGGCACAGCGAATAGCCCGTTGCCGCGAAAACGGAGATGACGTCGTGGTGGTGGTGTCCGCCATGGGACACACCACCGATGAGCTCACTGGGCTGGCGAACGCGTTAACCGCCTCCCCAGCCCAGCGGGAAATGGACATGTTGCTGGCTAGCGGTGAGCAGGTGTCTAGCGCTCTGCTCGCCATGGCTCTCCACAGCGAAGGCGTCGCTGCCGTGTCGATGACGGGGCCCCAAGTGGGCATCGCCACGGAATCCACCCATGGCCGAGCCCGCATTCTTGAAATCCGAACCGATCGAATCCACAACCGCCTTAGCGAAGGGAAAGTGGTGGTGGTCGCGGGCTTTCAAGGCACCAGCACCAGCAGTGATGGCATTCATGAAATCACCACCCTGGGCCGAGGCGGATCAGACACATCGGCAGTGGCTTTAGCCGCAGCACTGGGTGCCGATGCCTGCGAGGTCTTCACCGATGTGCCCGGCGTTCTGAGCACAGATCCTCGCAAGGTGGCAGATGCCCAGCTGATGGACAGCATCAGCTGCGATGAAATGCTCGAACTGGCCAGTTTGGGCGCCTCGGTGTTGCACCCACGTGCCGTGGAAATCGCTCGGAACTACGGCGTAAATCTCGTTGTGCGATCCAGTTGGAG
>QCVC01000063.1:0-5219 GCA_003210515.1 Synechococcus sp. AG-683-B21
GATTGGCGCTGAAATCTTCCGAATTACCTCCAGCCATGAGGATCACCCCGGTGGAAGCCCTTCGGAGTCAGCGAGAGGCAGCCGATCCAGAACTTGGAAAATTAGTGAACGACGTCACACGGTGGCGCTACGGGCAAAAAGCACATCTCGAATCATCCCTGGAGGCCCTCAAGCTGTGGGACGACGACAACCCCCCTCAACTTGAGGAGATTGAAGAACTCGACACCCAAGACGGGTACGGCCTTCGGATGCGCTTTCAATTGGGAGCGGTTTCCCTTGAACGCTGGACTGAACGGGAGGCGCGATTGGGCCGTTTCTTCGCAAAAGGACTGCGGGCTGAAATCAAAGATCTCGGGGGTGACCAATTAGATCTCTTGCTATTGCCTGTTCAGGCCACCTAGTTGATGAATGATCTAAGCCATAGCGCAAATGACGCCCTACGCGTCTCTGTGCTGAGTGAGGCCCTGCCCTACATCCAGCGCTTCGCAGGACGTCGGATCGTGATCAAGTACGGCGGTGCTGCCATGGCCCACGCCGAACTGCGGGCTGCTGTTTTTCGCGACATCGCTCTTCTCGCTTGTGTCGGCGTTCAACCAGTCGTGGTTCATGGTGGTGGACCTGAAATTAATCAGTGGCTGAAACGGCTTCAAATCCCGGCGGAATTTCGAGACGGCTTACGCGTCACAGATGCCGACACCATGGATGTGGTGGAGATGGTGTTAGTGGGTCGCGTGAATAAGCAAATCGTGAATGGGTTGAACCAATTAGGCGCGCGGGCCGTAGGCCTCAGTGGGAGCGATGGCGGCTTGGTGGAGGCCCGTCCATGGGGTGACGGCAGCCATGGGCTGGTGGGAGATGTGGCCCGTATCAACCCCGATGTTCTGGAGCCATTGCTCAACAAGGGGTACGTACCCGTGATTTCAAGTGTGGCAGCAACGCCGAGCGATGGCCGAGCCCACAACATCAATGCCGACACTGTGGCGGGAGAACTAGCCGCATCTCTCCAAGCAGAAAAACTAATCCTGCTCACCGACACCCCTGGAATTCTTCGGGATCGGGATGATCCTGAATCGTTAATTCGCAAGCTCCGTTTGTCGGAAGCGCGTCAGCTCATCGAAGACGAGGTGGTTGCTGGAGGAATGACACCGAAGACAGAGTGCTGCATTCGGGCCTTAGCCCAAGGGGTCGCTGCCGCCCACATCCTGGACGGACGTGTTCCCCATGCCCTGTTGCTGGAAGTGTTTACCGATGCGGGGATCGGAACCATGGTTGTGGGCCGCGAAAACCATTCCAGAGCGGCAGACAATTAGTCAGGCTTGAACGAACAACGGCAACTAAGCGTCAGCGTCGCTGTTCTGCTTTTGCTCAACCTGCTCCGAACTGAGCGTGTTGCCTTCACCGCTTCGAGCGCAGCCACCGGCCACGGCCATGTTCGAAAACGCGGCAAGCACCATCAGAGCAATCACAACGGTGCCGCCAAAAAAGGCGATGTTTGGATGACGCTTCATCGAGTTAAGCCATTCACGATTGAAAAGCTATCGAGATCTGAGCTTCCACCGTGGGCATCCACTGGCCTCAGGGGCCAAAGCTGGCAGCTCCCCGTGAGGTGGTCGATCGCGATCTTTGACACAACCCAACTCCTCCATGCCAAACCAAGCGGTCCATAAACTGCTCTAAAACCTGGCTTAAAGGCGATGCTCGCCGACCGAGAAAGTCACGGGGGCTGCTACCTGCGGAACAAAGCGTGACAAGTGAACGACCGCCCCTCAATCTCCGTGCCATTGATGCCCACTTGGAGCGTGGGGACTATGGCCAAGCCCTAGAGCTGCTCACCCCCCTGGCAGACGTGCACCCGATCTCAACACCAGAGGGGTCAGAGGTGCGTTTCCTAATGATCACCTCCTGGATGGGTCAAGGGCAGGATGAGCAGGCCTTGACCATGGCTCGCGCTTTGAGCCGGAGCGGTGAAGTGGACAAGCGCCAACAGGCCAAACAGCTGGTCGCCATTCTCGATGCCCCCAGCCTCGAGCGTCCAGACAGCTGGACCATGCAACTGCCTGCACTTGAGGTCACCGCAACAGGTGGGTCTCCTCCAGCCGTGAGTAGCCAACGCCGCTCCAGAAAACCAAAACCTCCACCGCCACCGCCCACCGGTCCCACACGGGCTCCAGCCGTTGGATTTGCCGTCGTCGTGATCGCCGTGCTGGCCGGCCTCACCCTTTTACTGAGCGGATGCGTTCGGATTGATGCCGATGTGGAACTCACCGGGCCAGACCGCATGGAACTCATTTGGCAGGTGCAGAGCATCAATGACCAGCCGATGCCATGGCAGACAAAATTTGAACAAAATTTGAAACGCGAGTTACCTCAACTCCAGATCGAGCATCCAAGTCCAGGCCGTCAACGCATCACCCCTGGAGTTCAATCGTCACGCGACTTGAACCTGCTGTTGCGGACCATGGTGACCCTGGCTGGACGGAGCGCTGGGGTTGAGCCGCTACCGCCGCCGGAGTTCAACCTCGTGGAACGCAATTGGCTGGTCGGAGTCGAACAACACCTTCGCCTCAATCTCGATCTCCGTCATCTCCCCGACATCCCAGGGCTAGAGGTCAATCTGCGGCTCGACCATGGCCAGCTTCAGCACACCATCCACAGCGGTGAGCAAGTCGAGCTCGAACAATCCAGCTGGCGGTGGAGCCCCCTTGGTCTCGGCAGCTTGTTGATTCTGGTGTTGATGGGCTGCAGCCTTCTGTTACAAGGTGTTCGCCGCAAGTTGGGTTTCGGATTCCCCGAACTTCCCGCCTAATCAAAGCTGCTGTGGATCCGGGTCGACAGAGAGTGCAACGCCGCGGGGCAATGCCTCCCAAAGCGCCTGACCCGGCGGGAGAGGTAGGGCAGAGCCCACCGGGCCATGCAAAAGAAGTTGCCAACGGCTTCGACCAGCGACTCGCGCGACCGGAGCAGGTGCCGGCCCCAACAACAACCAATTTTGCTTTTGACAGAGGGGCTTCAGACGTTCCGCAAGAACCGATGCAGCGGTGGCTGTCGCGCTGGCTGATTCTCCAGACAAGCGCAACAAACAAGCGCGACTAAAGGGGACCAGGCCCGCCTCGCGGCGCAGCTCAATCTCTTGAGCCAAAAACAGTTCATATCGGCCATCCACCAGGTGTTGAATCACTGGATGCTCCGGGGAGTAGGTCTGAACCAAAACCTGCCCTGGCTTCTCCCCTCGGCCGGCACGGCCTGCTAACTGAAGAAGCAGTTGAAGGGCCTGTTCTCCAGCACGAAGATCGGGACGATGCAGCAGTCCATCGGCAGCCAAAACGGCCGCCAAGGTGACCCGAGGCAAGTCCATACCCTTGGCGAGCATCTGCGTTCCAATCAGCACATCTGCCTCGCCAGACGCAAAACGATCCAACAAGCGGCGATGTCCATCGCGCCCACCGGTGGAATCACGATCGAACCTCAGTAATCGCAGGCCTTCCAGCTCTTCAGCGAGGAGCTCCAACACCCGCTGCGTCCCAGCACCGAACGGCTTGAATGCTGTTGATCCACAGTGGCTGCAACGGGTCTCCATCGATTCACGGTGATCACACCAATGGCATCGCAACCACTGCTTTCCCCCCTGACCTCGGTGGACCGTTAGAGCCACGTCGCAGTGCGGACACTGAACCACTTCTCCACAACTGCGACAGCCAAGGAACGGGCTATAGCCCCGTCGCGGAACGAGCACCACGGCCTGCTCACCCTGCTCAGGAAGCGCCGCCAGACGCTCCATCAAAGGGCGACTCACCAATCGCTTATGACCATCGGCTAGTTCATGGCGCATGTCGACCACATGCACCGGGGGTAGATGCTGCTTTGAAATTCGTTCCTTCAGTCGCGCGAGGCGCAAGGGCCCGCCGGGCTGACAGTTCAACCAACTCTCGACAGAAGGGGTGGCACTCCCCAACACCAACCGTGCGCCATGCCGAACAACCCGGTCCATGGCCAAGTCACGGGCGTGATAACAGGGCATCGGTGATTCCTGCTTGTAGGAACTGTCGTGCTCTTCATCGAGCACCACGAGCCCGAGGGGGGCTAGTGGCATGAAGATGGCAGAACGGGTCCCCACCACGACGAGGGGTTGATCCGGATCCAGACAACGGCGCCACCCGCGCACCTTTTCACTGTCACGACATCCGCTGTGATATTCCACAACCCTGGATCCAAACCGACGGCGGCAACGGTCGACCAATTGGGGCATGAGGCCAATCTCGGGGGTGAGCAGCAATACGTGCCTGCCCTTGGCCAGTTCATCGGCAGCCAGCTGCAGATAGACCTCGGTTTTGCCTGAGCCCGTTACACCCCAAAGCAATAAGCCAGCCCCCTTTGGCAAAGACTGATAAACCTCAATCGCGTCTGCCTGCTCCGGCTTGAGGGATTGCGGCAGCTCCAGCGGATCTGAGCTTCGCGCTGTTTCACCATTCCAACGCCGCTGCGTCCGTTCAATCCGACCGTTCCGCTCGAGAGGGCGGAGCAACCCAGCCCCAAATCCAGCAGCTTCAAGATCTTTCTGCCAGGCACCTCCACCACCCTCAGACAACCAATCCAAAAGCTCTTGCTGCCGGAGCGTCGGCTGATGTTCAACATCAGCCGACGCAAGACACTGCACCCACCACAACTGTCGTGCCCCTGCGAGTCCAACACTGCGCGCTTGCCCTAGCCACCCAGACGGGAGAGCCGCTTTCAGCATGCGAAAGGAACTGAGATGACACCGCAACGCCACCTGTTCCAGCCAGCGACTCCAAGAGGGGTCAACCGCAGCCTTTTGAAGCAAGGCTTCCACGGGTTGCAAACCCTGGATGGAAGAGGAGTCCAACGCACGCTCGGAGACGACCAATCCATTCATCGACCGCCCACGCAGGCGGACGCGAACAAGATCACCGGATTGAAGCCCTAGCTCTGTGCTCGCGAGATAGCTAAACGAACGCCCTTCTCGACCAGCCTCCAACCAAACATCAACCAGCCTCTGGGGTTGCAAAGGCAACTTGCAAACTTCGAAAGACTTCATTAAAATATTGGGGTTGGCCATGGAAGCCAACGCTGCGCTCGATCCAGCGGGAAGACATGCAGTCTTGGAATTAGAGCATCGCTCTAAACCTCAAGACCAGTCTGAGACCACCCCGGACAGCTCAGCACAAATGTGTGTACCACTCGCTTGGCGATCACACCAAACA
>QCVC01000064.1:0-5173 GCA_003210515.1 Synechococcus sp. AG-683-B21
TTCAGGAAGGCACACTTGGACTCACACGGGCAGTCGAAAAGTATGACCCCACTCGAGGACACCGTTTTTCGACGTACGCCTATTGGTGGATTCGGCAAGGGCTTAATCGTGCCCTATCTACACAAAGCCGAACAATCCGAATCCCCGTCAATGTGAACGAAAAATTGACGAAGCTCAGGGCAGCGAAAGCACGGATCATGCAACGCAATGGGCTTACCGCGACGGGGGAACAGTTGGCTGAATTTATGAATCTTCCCTTAACCGAAGTGGAAGATCTGCTGGCCTGTGAATTACGCAGTGTCACCGTCAGTCTTCAAGGGATAGTGAAGTCAAAGTCGGACCCCTCAGAACTCGTGGATATCTTGCCCAGCGACGAGATCCCCCCCATGGAGCGGGCCGAAATTGCTGAGCGTTCGGCATCCGTTTGGGCCCTCCTCAGCAAAGCCAACCTCACACCGAAGGAGCACAAAGTGGTGACACTCCGCTTCGGACTCGACGGCACCAATGAATGGCGGACGTTGGCAGAGGTCGCTCGCCACATGAATTGTTCGCGGGAATACTGCCGTCAAGTTGTGCAGAGGGCACTTCGCAAACTGCGCAAGACAGGGATTCAGAGCGGCTTAGTCGAATCCACATTCTGATGAAACGCTGGGGGGTGCATGCTTCAAATGCCATTTTTTCCCACAAATACAAGCGAATCCTTCGATGGGCCGGTGATTGAAGCCGACGTGCTCGAACGAGACGTGATTGATGAAGGGGTCTTCAAGAATCTTCTGCGCCGCGGTGGTCGACAACTGGCGATCCCCGCTGCAGAGGGCCTTGAACTCCTGCTGGACCATCAAACCCCCGTCCAAGTGCGGCTCACAATGCTTGCGGCACTGACTTACCTCTTATTTCCCGCTGATCTCATTCCAGATTTTCTACCCGTAGCAGGACTCAGCGATGATTTAGCGGCTCTGACGGCCTTGCTTGGCCTTTGGAGTCATCATGTAAATCCAGAGATTCGCAGTCGCGCTCAACGCAGACTCGACCTCTGGTTCCCTCCCTCGCGCTAACCAGCCTGTTAATCGATGTCTGGATGGTCTCCTGATTTTGAAAACGACCTCACGCAGCTGCTGAAGGATTGGTTGAAAAGCCAGGGCAGAACACAGGCAGACCTACGACGCAGCCTTCGTGCTGCCTCCACACGCCTGCCTTCAATCTTGGAGGTGCTGGAGCGGGACTACAAAGCCCAAGGGATCCAAGGGCTTGCGACTCGGCTGTGCCAAGTGGAAAACGAGTGGCACGGTGAAGAGCGTCCGCTTGATGCCAATGCAGCCAAGAGTGTTTCTGATCCCTTTGGTCAATTAGATCTGCTTTTGCAGGAAATTCGCGAAGATTGTTCCGAGTAACCACCATCAACGGCACACTGGAGGCCTCGACATTGATTCAATGAATCCGATCAACGTTGCTAGCGCTGGCTTGCTTCTACTGGCCTCTCTCTTTGGCGGAACCACTTCGGTTCTTGCCCAAACGGAAGGCTGGTTGAAAGGCCCAGGGGTCAATGCTGGCAAGGCAAGCACCGTTGTTCCGACCAATTGCGTGGAAGGCAGCGATGGATCCATCAGCTGTGACACCAAAATCATCAATCCGGCCAGCAGCACGCCGGCACGTCCTTACTACAACCCCTTCAACGATTGAGCTCTTTTCAAAAGCCATCTCGCGGCGGACGACAGTCTTTTTTGAGCTGGGTCGACACCGGCGAACGACTCGTGGCCAGGATTCTCGCCCTGATCACCGGGGTTGTGATTATTTCAGCGTTGCTGAAACTGGTTCTATCACTTGGCTCCAAGTTGCTCACGGGTTCGGAAGCGACTTGGCTCGGTGACGACTTAATCAAGGTGCTTGGGGACTTACTGACCGTTCTCATCGCCCTTGAAGTTCTTCAAAACATCACGAGCTACTTACGACGACACGTCGTTCAAATTGAGCTCGTTCTCGTCACAGCTCTGACTGCAGTTGCTCGAAAAGTGATCGTGCTGCCCTCCGGGGCAGAAGACAAGCCGCAGTTGCTGGTTGGCCTGGGGATCGCTGTCGCAGCATTGGCGGCCGCGTATTGGCTGGTTAAGCGTGCCAATACAACGCCAGCCAAAGCGTTCCAGGATCCGGATCGCTTCGTTCAACCCGGTGGAGACGATGCGGCGGAATGAAGAAATGGTCGCCTGGCCTTAGGTCCATCATTCCCTCATCTCCCTGAAACCGCAGCTGAGCACTACCCCGTAACACCAGGCCCCATTCCATCTCTGATTGATCCATCCACGACTGCTCGGGTGAACCAAAGGCGTTGGAGCAGATCACTTTGAGATGCCATCCCTGACCCGAAGCCAACTCGCGTATGGCTTCTTCCCCCGGTGGGGGGCATTTTATTTGAAATAAGTTATCGGCCTGGTTAGTCCCTGAGGCCGCCTCTCCCCAACGTCGACCAATATCAAAACCCCAGCCTTTGGCAATAGCCACAACTTGATTGTGGGAAGAGCAGGCTGCCAACTGATCACGTCGCGCTGGATCGGCATCAAGGCTTTTCACCAGCGCCTGCAACTGTCCAACCTTGTCCAGAAAACGGATCAGATCATGCTCTGCCATTTCTGATCCCATCGCTTGTTGTTCTCATCCTGACAACCGACCAAGCACCACAGCAAACTGTCTTTTAGCGGAGTGAAACGGCGTGAAAAGGTTGATCCAAGGAGTGTTGACCGCTCTATTGATCCTGCTGATGGCGCCAGGGCTCGGACGGGCTGCAGCATCGAGCGAAGGAGCAGCACTTTTTCAGCAGCATTGTGCTGCTTGCCATATCAATGGCGGCAACATCATTCGTCGAGGCAAAACACTCAAGCTGAAGGCATTAGAGCGTCAAGGGATTGCGTCAGTGGACGCAATCGCTCAAATTGCTAGGGAAGGCGTCGGCCAGATGAGCGGCTATGGCGATGTTCTTGGTCCTGGTGGGGATCAACTCGTTGCGGAATGGATTTGGGAGCAGGCTCAAAATGCTTGGATCCAGGGGTAAACGTTTACAGCCGTCCAGATCCCTTCCCTCCAGTACACATCTTCAGCCAAAAGCTGCTGCACAACGCTGAGAGTTTCGGCTTCAAAAATCCCGAACACATGGGTGCTCCCTTCTGTTGGCCCCAACGTGATCAGGATTCCATTCTGCTTAAGGGATTTCAAACGTGATAAGTGCTCTTCACGATATGGAGTGCGCTTTTCAAGTGCATCGGAACAATATGTACCCCAAAGAACAAAACGTGCCATAACAAATTGATGATCCCAAGATCTTCTGAGATAAGAATGGCATATGGAGCAATGTCATCGCTATCTTGAATACATGGATTCATTGACAACCCATGCTCACCGGGAGTGACCTGCTTAACAAAGTCAAAGAATTGGGTGACATCAGCAAGGCTGATCTTGTCCGATCTTGTGGCTATGTAAGCACCAAAAAGAACGGAGAAGAGAGGCTGAATTTCACCTCGTTCTATGAAGCGCTTTTAGAAGCTAAAGGTGTCAATCTTGGCTCGAATGGCTTCGCTGGGGATGGTAAGTCAGGTCGCAAATTGAGCTATATCGCCACGGTTCAAGGCAATGGCAACTTATTAATCGGCAAAGCCTATTCAGCCCTGCTCGACCTGAAAGTTGGTGACGAATTCGAAATCAAGCTTGGACGCCAACAAATTCGTTTGGTTCCGGTTGGTGGGAGTGAAGACGATGACGATTGATCCCAAGCGAATGACGTTCAATCGCTTTTAATCTGCTGCCTTGCGGAGTTCAGAGCAAAACAATCCTGCTTCCGCCGCCACAGAACCCAATGATGCGGACGCCATTCGTTTCACCAAAGCACTTCCCACAATCGCTCCATCAGCACCCCAGCTGCGCACCTGTCGCACCTGATCAACTCCGGAAATCCCAAATCCGACGGCAACGGGTACAGGGGATGTTTGCTTCAGAGCTTGAACCAACCCCTCGACACGAGTCTCCATCGTGCTGCGTTCCCCAGTAACGCCAGTCACACTCACTAAATAGGTGAATCCCCGACTGCTTTGAGCGATCCGCCCCATCCGCTCTGTTGGGGTGGTCGGTGCCACCAAAAGGACAAGGTCCAGCCCTTCCCGCTCCGCAATCGGAGACAACCGTTCAGCTTCCTCCAAAGGAAGATCTGGAACCACTAACCCGGAGGCGCCGGCTTCTGCTGCTTGCTCGCAAAAACGCTCCATCCCCACGTTGAGAAGGGGATTGGAATACGTGAACAAAATCACGGGGATCGACAGCTGACCTCGGAGGGACGACAGCATCTCCAAAACTTTTTTCGGTGTCGTACCAGCCGCTAATGCTCGTGCTGCAGCAGCTTGGATCACAGGTCCATCCGCCAGCGGATCGCTGTAGGGCATCCCAAGCTCCACCATGTCGGCACCTGCGGTTTGGAGGCTGAGCAACACCTCCGCGGTGACGGATAAATCAGGATCACCGGCCATCAGAAATGGCATGAGAGCCATGCGACCTTCTCGCTTCAGTTGTTCAAAACGCAGCGCTATGGACGATGACTGCTGACTCGACATCTGGAAGGCTCAACCTGCACAACACTTGCCAAGCCTATGGGTCGACAGAGGTGGGGTCGTCTCCCTCAACACCAATCCGACGCAGCAAGGCCTGCTGCTCCTCGACTGGGAGGGCATCAAAGCGCGCTTGGATGTCATCAGCGGCAATCTCGTCGTACACCCCGCGGTAGCGACGACGCTGCTCCATGTAGGTCATCTTGCCGGTGACTACACGGAAGAGGTAGGAGCCAGTCCAAATCACAACGATCAGCACCAGCAGGGTCTGAGCGGCGATGCCGGCGGAGAAGCCTTCGAAACCAGCAGCTTGAAAACCCACCTGGCCGACGCCACCAATAAGCAGAACAGCTAGGCCAATCAGCAGAACGTTTCCTCGCGTCAACTCAAACCTCTCCCTGGCCGCTCAGACGGAGGTTGATGAAAGGAGCAAACACGATCATTCCTGGGAAGAACAGGAACACGAGTCCGTAAACCCCTAAACGCTCAAGCTTGCTCATGCGGTACCAGCGCAGATTGATCCAGGCGTAAAGCGCGAGAGGAACGGCAATCAGGTAGGTGCCAAGCACCGCCCCGTAGGCCAGCAGCAC
>QCVC01000065.1:0-4872 GCA_003210515.1 Synechococcus sp. AG-683-B21
TGGTTGCTTGTTTGGCATTCGCTCCTTTCGTCGCACCCCTGCCCCTGCTGATCGGCGCTCCGGTGGCCGTCGGCGTTGCAGAGCGGTTGGGCCGACGTCTTGGCGGCCATACCGGAGATAGCTACGGCGCCGTGGTGGTGGTAACCGAGGCGATCACGCTGTTGCTGCTGGCAGGGCTGGCTGCGGCCAACTGAGTTGAAATGCATTGCCCTGTGCCGGCAGGTTGGTTTGGATCCGCCATGGCTCAACGCTCAGCGTGAGATGGCCACCATTGCGCTCAGCCAAGGCTCGAGCAAGGGCCAATCCAAGGCCGGTACCAGGGCGATCGCGGCTGCTGGTGCCCCGTTCGCCGCGGTGGAAAATCAGCTCTCGTTCTTCGCTTGAAATTGGAGGGCCGTCATCCCAAACGCAAAGACCATCGGGAAGTAACGCGAGGCCAATGGCCCGTCCTGGCGGGCTGTAGCGGAAGGCGTTCTCGAGCAGGTTGGCAACGATCTCAGCGGTGCTGCCATCTCCAGCGGAGTGGGTGCTCCATGCCGGCCACTGCGAGGGGCAATGCCAGGGACGGCCCTGAAGGCTGGCTGTTGCGCTGGCCCGCTCGATGAGGGGAAGCAGGAGTTCCTTCAGGCTTTCCCGCTGTGGAGCAGCGCCAGGAGGGAGCAAGTAAGCCGTTGAAGGATCAGGACCATTCGGGAGGCTTTGTCGCCCTAGGTTTTCGAGCGCATCGATGTAACGCCCCAGTTGATCCTGCTCCGTCAGGATCCCATCGACGAGGGAGAGATGGGCGCTATCCGGTTCCAGGCGGCGCAGCATCAGCTGGGCATAGGTGCGCAGAGCCGCTAGGGGGTTGCGGAGCTGGTGCACCAGGGTTTTGAGTTGATTGCGTTGCTGGTGGAGCTCCTCCTGCAGCTGAATGCACTCCAGATCGCGTCCGAGGGCGTGGCTAATCGCTAGGGCGCATCGCCGCATCTCTTCTTCGAGGTCTGCGGTCCAGCTGAGGCCTGGCTCAAGTTCGACGCGCAGGGCACCAAGAATCAACCCAGCATCCTGAAGCGGGAACCAGCGGCGCTCTTCACTGGCTTGCCTGAGTTCTGGATCCACATCTGCGGCGGGCAAGGCACGGTTCGTTGACGACCATTGCTTGATCAGGATCAGCGGAGGTCCCTCCTGGCCTGGTGGCGCGCTTAGGTACAGCCCGAGGTGGGTAAAACCCATGAGCGATACCACAGGATTCAGCTGCTGGTCTGCAAAGTCGAGGAACCGATCAGTGAGTTGCATGGGCTTCTGACGGTGAAGTGGGTCAGGCCCATCGCGCTGGCCGACTTGATAAATCTGAGAAAAGTCTTAAGATCTTGGTATCGACCGAGGCGCAGCTCGTCAAGAGCGAATGCCCGCCAACGCGCATAAAAGTTGCATTCTTGATGCAATCGCGGCTACAGCAGAGACAGATGAGTTCTCCGCTGGATATCCACTTTGGCATTGCTGAGGTGTTGGTGTCCTTTTGACGGTTGAGGCTTTGCCTCTCTGTCCTGATGCGGTCCACCCCCAGCGTCCGACGTTTTCCGTCGACCCACTTGCGGCGAAGAGATCGAAACAGTGATTTCACTTCTTTGATTTCCGGCTGCCATTGCGTCCATCCCTAAATCGTTCTCCTTGAGGGGATTTCTCTATGTCCAAGAAAAGAAAGCGCATTAGCCGTCGCAGGCTTGCTGGACAACGCGTTCTTGCGCATGTTCAAACGCATCATTTAGAGACTGGCGAATACAAACCTGTTACCGCCGCACGCCGTTATATCGCTGAAGGCGGTCTCGTACCACCTGCTCTGTTGAATGTGCGCCGTAATGAGCACACCACAGACCGTTTCTTCTGGGGTGAGAAAGGTTTATTTAGTGCTCAGTACGCAGAAGAGAACCACTTTCTCTTCCCTTCTTTAAGAATTATCGTCGACTCTGTTGGTGAGGACACCCTGTTTGAGGGTCTGGATCTCACCTCCGATGACTGGGAGGAAATGGAGGAATACGAATACGCCTTCGTCTGATCAAGGCAACCTCAACATTGTTTGAAGTGTGTCGTTTAACGGCTGCATCATCTCCAAAGGGATGGTGTGGCCGTTTTTGAATAGGAGGCCTTCGCAGCGCTCAGGATCAAGACGTCGCTTGATCATCTCGAGTGCACCGGGCGGCACAATTTCATCCTCACTCCCATGCATGGCGAGAACGGGGGGATGGTTGAGCGGTGGCTGCCAATCGGGATGGGGGTAGCCACTGCAACTAATCACGCCAGCGAGCGGAAGGCTGCAGCCGCAGCTCAGGGCCATCGCTCCCCCTTGGGAAAAGCCAAATAAAACGGTGCGCTCGAGCGGAATGCCATCCCTTGAGAGGCCGAGTAATCGAGTCGTGAGCTGTTGAACAGCGTTGGGGACTGCATCCCAGTCCGATGGAAAGAGTCCGTACCACTGGCGCCCCCCCGGTTGTGGATGTGGTTCTGGTGCTTCGAGGCAAACAATGTCCAGTGGCTCTGGGTGTTGGGCTGCTAACTGCTGGCCTAGGGGTTGTAGGTCAGCTGCTGTTGCGCCCCATCCATGCAGCAGCACAAGGCGTTGAGGCATCCGGATGTTTGATCAACTCATGCGTAGGTTGGCTCAAGACTTAGTCATGTCGCCTGATGGCTCCTGTCGCTCTGCTGAGTGTGTCCGACAAATCTGGGCTTTTGCCGTTGGCCGAGGCTCTGCATCGAATCCATGGCTATCAATTGCTCTCCAGTGGTGGCACCGCCAAGGTGCTTGAGCAGGGTGGCCTTCCGGTAACCCGTGTTTCCGAGTACACCGGAGCTCCTGAGATTTTGGGTGGCCGCGTCAAAACGCTGCATCCCCGTGTTCACGGTGGAATTTTGGCCAAGCGTGGTGATGCGGCCCATCAGAACGACCTTGAACAACAGAACATCAACTTGATTGATGTGGTGGTTGTGAATCTGTATCCCTTCCGGGAAACAGTGGCCAAGGCTGATGTCACGTGGGATCAAGCGATTGAAAACATTGATATTGGTGGGCCCACCATGGTGCGTTCTGCCGCGAAAAATCATGCCGATGTTGCTGTTCTGACTAGCCCAGATCAGTACGACCGTTTGCTTGAAGCGATGGCTCAAGCCGGTGGTGAGGTGCCGGCGGCATTACGCCGTCAGCTTGCTCTTGAAGCCTTCCAGCACACCGCGGCTTATGACACCGCCATTAGCCGCTGGATGGACCAGGCGGTAGCCGCAGATGCATCCCCTTGGCTGGAGGCGGTCCCTCTGCGCCAAACCTTGCGCTACGGCGAGAACCCTCATCAGAAAGCCCGTTGGTATAGCCATGCCCAGCAGGGGTGGGGCGGTGCGGTTCAACTGCAAGGCAAGGAACTGAGTACGAACAATCTGTTGGATCTCGAAGCTGCTCTCGCCATGGTTCGGGAGTTTGGCTACGGCTCTGATGGCGCTGAGCCGGCTGTTCAGCCAGCCGCGGTGGTGGTGAAACACACCAATCCCTGTGGTGTTGCCATCGGATCGGATGTGTCAACTGCACTCACGAGGGCCTTGGATGCTGATCGAGTCAGTGCCTTTGGGGGAATCGTCGCCATCAATGGCGTGGTGAGCGCCGCAGCGGCAGGGGAACTGAAAAGCTTGTTTTTGGAATGCGTCGTGGCGCCAAGCTTTTCTCCAGAAGCCAGAGAGATTCTTGCGGCCAAAGCGAATCTGCGTTTGCTGGAGCTCCAGCCTGCCGCGATCGATGCGGCGGGCCCCGACCACGTCCGCAGCATTCTTGGTGGATTGTTGGTTCAAGACCTAGACGATCAAGCGATCACACCAAGCGAGTGGACAGTGGCAAGTCAGCGACCTCCCTCATCCCAGGAACAGCAGGATTTGGAGTTTGCTTGGCGATTGGTGCGTCACGTGCGTTCCAACGCCATCGTGGTCGCCTCCAAGGGGCAGAGCTTGGGTATAGGGGCCGGTCAAATGAACCGGGTTGGTTCGGCTCGCCTCGCGCTTGATGCGGCTGGGGATCAAGCCACAGGGGCTGTGCTGGCCAGTGATGGATTTTTCCCGTTTGACGACACCGTGCGTCTTGCGGCGAGCCACGGAATTACAGCTGTGATTCATCCAGGTGGCAGCTTGCGCGATGCGGATTCGATCAAGGCCTGTGACGAACTGGGGCTCGCAATGCTGTTAACAGGCCGTCGACACTTCCTTCATTGAGATGGGGGGGTCCATGGACCCCTAGCCTCGCGGCAGAGCCGTTACACCTCCAATGCTGGCCACCCTTCCTTTCACGCTGAATTTCGCCCACCCATTGATGGAGTGGAGTTTGTTGGCAACCGGTGGTTGGGCGCTTTATCTCGGCATCAAGGTCAAACGAACTCGGACGGGAACTCCCGAGCAGCGCAAGCTTCTCGTGCCCAAGAAGTTTGCTCAGCGCCACTACCTCTGGGGAAGCATTTTGTTGGCGTTGATGACGTTGGGAACCCTGGGTGGCATGGCGGTCACGTATCTCAACAACGACAAGTTGTTTGTTGGCCCTCATCTCCTGGTCGGCTTAGCGATGACAGGAATGCTGGCGGTCGCGGCTTCGCTTTCCCCCCTGATGCAGCGGGGAAATGTGATTGCTCGCAAGGTCCACGTCGGCCTGAACATGGGAATGCTCACCCTGTTTCTTTGGCAGGCCTTCAGTGGCATGGAGATCGTCAACAAGATTTGGACGAGCCGTTAAAAAACCGTTCCCTTGGTTGAGTCCCCTTTGTAGTTAGAAGGCTGCTCGTCGTCGAGGCGGGCAGTTCAAGTCATAGGAAGCGTGGAAGTCTTCTTGCACTTTCCAGGTCAGCCGTCGCGAGATCTGTCGCACGA
>QCVC01000066.1:0-4649 GCA_003210515.1 Synechococcus sp. AG-683-B21
CCCGTTAGCGATACAGACGAAGCCGAGGCCTAAGAGGCACGATTCAGACGGATTCGGGTCAGATCACGATTCGGATCCACGTCGAAAACAACATCAGCAGGAATGTTTTGGATGGTTTCTGAGGGGATCGCACTCAAAATCATTCTGATGAACCCATCCAGAGCGCTCCCGTTAAGGGAGCTGCCTCGAGCCGTCCGCATGGCATCTTCTTGTTGCCGTTTCCAAAGCTGAGGTGATTGATGGTCAGTGGCACGAAGTTGCCAAAGCTGATCAAGTTGATGCCAGATGGGTTGATAGCGCTGCAGGATCTCCTCAATCTTTCTCCGGTAGGCCATTTCACTCCGGGTGAGAGGTGGATTCAGCCCCTCCTCCTGCATGGTGGGTTCGTATCCCGCTGGGCAGCCCACAAACCAGCCTTCGAGAACAAGGAGATCTGCATCGCAGGTACGCCAACCCGAGCGATCCCCCCGTCCATTACGCAAGGCCTTGTCAAAACAAGGACATTGGACGGGGAGCCCGTTTCGCCAATCTTCAAGGGTGCATTGCAGCAGTTTCAAGTCGTGACTCCCAGGCAAAGCACGCGGCACACCCCAAGGATTGCCTTGCATCGAACGTTCAAGTTGTTCGGCAGGAAAATAAAAGTCGTCAATTGAGACCACCTGCAGAGATAATCCCAAATTGTGCGCAGCTGTTTCAAGCCAATGCCCCAAACTCGACTTCCCGCAACCTGGAAGCGCACTCAAGCCAACTAATTTCTTGCGGCCCTGATACTCACGGGCCAGGCTCAACAGCGGAATTCCAAGGGACCACAGCCAGTCAGCACTGCTGTTTGGATGCCAGGCCTCGAGTTCGAGATTGATGTGTTGGCTAATCCAGGACTGCCGCCACTGATGAGGATCATCAATTCCCAGAAAACGGAGCAATTTGCCCTGATCTTCCGCAGAAATGAGCTGACGACCTTCAGGATCCAACCTTGAAGGCCTCCAATACAACGGCGTAAATGAATCCCAATCTGAGGTAATCCAACCAGGGAGATCGTCGACGCATTAGGACGAGCAACTCACAAGCGAGTAAGGCAAAAAAGGCACTAAACGTGCGAGCTCCTGTGGCGTTATCGAGGTGCACCGTGAGATTGCTACCGATAAAGAATCCAGCCAGTAACAACAGAATTCGAGAACTTCGTCTCCACCATGGTCCGCCAAAACTGGCTTTGAGCTGTTGGCCAACAGTGCGTTGAAGTGCCGCCAAACGAGTGCGCTGCAGCGTGCTCATGGACGTGAGTGAGACAACAACGATTCCATGTAGTTCAGCGTCACCATTCCATCCAGGCAAGGGGGGCCCTGCTGAAGCAGGGATGGATTGTTCTGGTCTCCAAGCTGGTTCAGAACGGCAGTGGCGAGATGACATCTGTCCACAAGATCCCGATCCCAAGGAGACGGGGTCAACACACATGGCAAGCCAGCAGCTGTTGCTGCCTTAAGACCTACGGCTGAATCTTCGATTGCTATGCCACAGCTCGAGTCAACTCCACTGCGCTTGAGTGCCAAACAGTAACCATCTGAACTGGGTTTTCCTCTGGCTACATCGTCTGATGTCACCACGCCATCGAAATCCGGGAGGACTCCTTTGGCTTGATGAAGCAGTGCCTGAACAGATGGCCCTCCACTGGAGGTCACGATCCATTGCTGGACATCGTGATTGTGCAATTCGTTCACAAGACGAACGACGCCTGTTCGCCACCGCACATGGCCTTCACGAACACGGGAAAAATAATGCTCGCGTTTCACATCCCGTAAGCGGTTCAGCTGGTGTTCTGTGAGGCTGATCCCCTGATCCTTCGCATAGATCGCTACGCGAGGAATGCCCCCGGCAATGGACAGGAGTTCGGAATACAGCTCCTTGTTCCAATGAAATGGCAGCCCCAAATCACGAAAAGCCTGATTGAAAGCTGGACGATGTCCCTCCATCTCCGTGTCAGCAAGGGTGCCGTCTACATCCCAGAACACAGCTCTCAGAGCAGTCATCGATCGCTAAGCCGAGGGCACAATGCAGCAATCATCCTGCTCAAGGTCACCGCAACATTGCCAGTAGATCCCCCGAATTGGTGTTGGTCCCTACCAGCAGTGGTCGATCCAGACCCATTGCCAGGGCTTGAACTCCCGCTACCACTTCGTGCCCTATTGCGACGTCGTGGATTCCGTTCAGTCGAAGAAGCCAAACAATTTCTGATCCCAACATCACTGCCGGAGGCAGAACTTCATTTTCCCGATCTAAAAAAAGCAACGAATCGCTTGGTCGAAGCGTGTCAGAACAACGAAGCCGTGGCGATCTGCGGCGACTATGACGCCGATGGAATGACCAGCACCGCGTTGCTGTTGCGTGCCCTTGGGCCCTTAGGAGCTGCTCCGAGGGCAGCGATCCCCTCTCGCATGGAAGAGGGCTATGGGCTCAATCCGTCCATGGTTGATCGACAGCACCGCGATGGCGTCAAAATTCTCGTCACCGTAGACAACGGTGTTGCCGCATCTGCTGCACTCCGACGTGCCGCAGATTTGGGAATGGAAGTGATCGTGACGGACCATCACACCATTCCGGACAAACCAGCGCCGATGACTGCCCTGATCCACCCGGCGACAACACCCGATGGGTCTCCCTATCGAGGCTTGGCAGGCGTGGGGTTGGCCTACGTGTTGGCGCGAGCCGTTGCTGAACAACTGAATCAACCTGAAGCCATCTGTTCAGCCCGAGATCTCTTCTGCGTTGGCACCGTCGCCGATATGGCTCCACTCATCGGTGCCAACCGTGCGTGGTTGCTAGAGGGACTCAATCAACTTCATCGCACTGAATGCTTCGGCTTACAAGCACTTCAACGGCTTGCCGGCTTGGGGGAGCACCCACTCACTGCAGACGACATTGGTTTTCAGCTCGCCCCACGCATCAACGCAGTTGGGCGCTTGGGTGAACCCCGACTCGTTGTGGAGTTGTTGACCGCCGAAGAACCAACAACAGCCATGGCGTTGGCCAGACGTTGTGATGATTTCAACCGTCAACGACGTGATCTTTGCGATGCCATAGAGGCAGAGGCTGTTGCTTTGGTCGAAGCCGATTCTTCCGATCAGTTGCCCTCATTTCTTCTCTTGGCCCAGAGTCACTGGCACCACGGCGTGATCGGCATTGTTGCTGCTCGTTTGGTGGAGAGGTATCACCGACCAGCTGCCCTGCTTGCCGGCGATGGAGAGGGACTCATGCGTGCTTCGGTGCGATCGCCCCGCGGCTTTGCCGTTGATCAAGCGTTGAATCACTGCGCCACGCTTTTAGAACGATTTGGTGGGCATCCAGCAGCAGGAGGTTTCACTGTCCGAGCCGAGAATGTTCATGCCCTCCATGAACTGCTGTGTGATCAAGCTGATTCGTGGTTAAAACAACAAGGCCAGGGTTTACCCATCCAACCCGACGCGCTACTCCGGTTGGATGAAGTGAATTGGGATCTCTGGAGATCTCTTCAATCACTGGCCCCCTTTGGAATCGGCCATGAAGTTCCCTTGTTCTGGTCTAGGGATTGCACTGTTGAAGAGAGGCGTGATCTAAAAGGTGGGCACCTGGCACTGAGATTGCGTCAAGCCAAAACCGAGCGCAGGGCGATTGCCTGGCGATGGGATCCCGCTAGCCATGTTCCAGATCAGTGTGATGTGGCTTACCGCATCAGTGTTAATCGCTGGCAGGGCGAGCAAAGGCTCCAGTTGGAAATCAAGGCCATCCGAATGCACAGCGACTCTGTGATGCTCCAACGGGGTCAAAGAAATTATGTGGCGAAGCAGATTTCAAGCTCAACATTCACCCTCACCAACAGTGATGGGCAATCATTGCAAGCTGCAATCGACGACAAGCTATCGCTCGTTAGCAACGATGAGCTTGCTAAGGATTCAAGGGTGAGTCAGTTGCTTGAAGAGGCTGTTTTAGGCCTAGGACTTCGTCCTTAACCTCACCTTGTTCAGAGCGCTCCTCGGCGGTAGAAGAGGATGAAGACAACCGCTGGACCTGCAAGAGCGATGAGGGCGAGGGCGGCGAAGTTGGCGATCAGGTGGAAATCGAAGCCCATGGCGAATGCGTGCGTTCCAACGACAGGTGTAGCACCAGGCTACGGGGCATTCGACCGAAGCCGGACACTCTTTGATTTTGACTGTGATGGCTTGTCACAGCCACACCCATGAACAAGCAATCCCCATCGTGGCGCTGCATCCATCATTGCGGAGCCTGCTGCAGGCTTTGCCCCGAAGAACGAGGTGAAGCACTCGCGGCTCTCAGCGAAGAGCAGCGAACGACCTATCTATCCATGGTTGGAGATGATGGATGGTGCATCCATTACGACAGTGGGGGACAACGCTGCACTATTTATGCCGAGCGTCCTGATTTTTGTCGCGTCAGTGAGTTGGGAACATTGTTTGACGTCCCCCCAGATGAATTGGATTCATTTGCTATTTCCTGTTGCAGACAACAAATTCGCGCCACCTATGGCGGACGGAGTGGCGTAATGCGTAGGTTTGATCGTGCCCAACGAACGGAAGTTGACCGACATGACTGAGCCAGGTGAAATAACTTCTGGACGCCCTGGCTTCGTCGCTGTTTTATTCAGCACCTTCACAACTGTT
>QCVC01000067.1:0-4493 GCA_003210515.1 Synechococcus sp. AG-683-B21
CCTTGGTCTGTGGCTTGGACTCCAAGCCAGCCGATCACTTCTTGTTATCGGATCCCAGGTTTAAGCCATGGATTTTGCTCTCCTCCTTTCCACATTCGTCACCGTTTTTCTCGCGGAACTGGGTGACAAAACCCAGCTAGCAACGGTTGCGATCAGTGGCACATCCGATCGTCCACTGGCGGTGTTTCTTGGTTCGTCTTCAGCTCTTGTTTTGGCGAGTTTGTTAGGAGCGCTTGCCGGTGGTTCTGTCGCCACTGTGATTCCCAGTGACCTACTGCAACTCGTAGCCTCCCTTGGCTTTTTAGTGATTGGATCGCGTCTTCTTTGGCCGTTACTGCGAGATCAAGAGAAGGAGTCCGACGAAACCGATCAGTCGAACTCTTAAACTGATTGGCGGGTGGGGTTCTCTGCAGGTTTGACGGATTCGTCAACCGCTCCATCTTTTCCCCCGGTTCTGTTAACCGGTTTCTGCCTCTATATCGATGAAATTCACGGTCGCCGATCTACTCGACCAGTTGTCCTCCACTGATTCGGTTGAGACAGCTGTCGTTGCCAAAATACTGAAGCTGACGAATCAATCAGATAAGAAATCCTTGGACATAGCGATTGATGCCCTCTCAAAAATGGGCGTTCTGACTCGTCGCGATGGAGATGTTGTTGCACTTTCTCGAAACGAAGAATTGATTGATGCCCGACTTCGATGTAGCAGTAAGGGATTTTGTTTTGCGATTCGAGATGATGGCGGCGACGATATTTATATCCGAGATCATCAACTCAATCATGCCTGGAACGGCGATCGAGTTCTTGTAAGAATTACGCGGGAAGGGGGTCGTCGTCGTTCTCCGGAAGGAGGTGTGCAGTGCATTTTGGAGCGTTCCACTACTTCACTTCTTGGACAGGTTGAACGTCGAGACGATCAATTGTTTGCCGTTCCACTGGACGATCGGATGCTCACCACCATCCGACTGCCTGATACAGCGACGGAACATTTGTCGAGTGAGGAGCCCACTGCAGTCGTTGAGGTTCTTGTCGATCGCTATCCAATTGCTCAACATCCGGCCATGGGTCAAGTGGTCCGTCCGCTTCCTCTGAATGGTGGCCCAGCCGCGGATCGCGATCTTCTTTTAACCAAAGCAGGACTTCACCAACGTCCCTCGCCACCCCGTGGCTCTGGCAAGGCTCCTGCAGCTAAAGGTCGTGTCGACTTCACAGATCAACCCGCTTTGTTGTTGAGAAGTTGGACTGATTCCAGCGCACCTGGGCTTCCAGCTGTTCATGTGGAAGCGCGTGATGGAGGTTGTCGGCTTTGGTTGCATGCTCCTGCTGTTGCAGAGCGCATCATCGTGAGCAATGCTCTGGACCTCTGGTTGAGAGAACGGATGGAGGCCCTTTGTCTCGGAGAAAATTGGCAACCATTGCTCCAACCTTCGCTCAACGCCATAACCAACTTCGTACCTGGTGAAGAGGCGGAAGCCGTGACCGTACGTATGGATATATCCCAAGAGGGTGTACTAACTGATTGGGAATTCAGTCTTTCAACGGTCAAGCCGGCGGCTTTCATTGGGGTTGCACAACTAAAAGCCCTTGATGAACGCAAACCCAAATCGCGAAGCATTCCGGCAGCGCTTAAAGGGATCAAAGATCATTTAGGTCAACTTGAGACGCTGCGCTTTTGTGAAAGTTGCTTGAGGAAGAATGAGCAGTCTCAAGGTTTCGTTCAGTTGGACCTATCTCCACCGCAATTAGAAAGCTTGGCCGATTTGCGTTGGGCAGATCCGATTAGCTTGCGCCATCGCTGGATTGACGCACCAGTTTCTTCAGATCCTCATTCTCTCCTTCAGCCCTTGATTCGCGCTGCAGATCGTGCCTGGCAACTGCATCGTGAAGCACTGAAACTTCCAGGCATCACAACACAAACAGGAGATCCAGATCCATCGCCCCTCACTGATGTAGCCAAAAGTGCCATTGCACTTGAGTTGCCCTTGGAATTGGATGAGGAAGGGAGTCCTTCTGCGCAGGAGTTAATCGGAGTGTTTACTGAGTCACCGCATCGAAGGGTGCTCGAACAACAACTCAGCCATGCCTTGCCGGCACTCAATTTTGTGGCTGTTGTCCCAACGTCTGCTCCCCTCGATGCAGAGCAAACTTTGCCTGAAGATTCCTTAGTGGATCCTGGTCGTGCACCTGATGAAATCCTCCAAAAAATCCCTTCAACGCCATGGTGTTGCGCCACGATGAGTTATGCGCATCTGGTGAATCAACAGATCTTGGTGTCTTTGCTCCTAGACGGTAAAGATCGACCAACAGTGCGCCAAAAAGAGAGATTGATGCTTGGCCGTCAAGGTTGCGAACAAAATCTCAGCTGGGCTTTATTCACCGGAAGTCAAAACGATAAACTGAAATCTTTGGTTAGCGATCGTTTAGTCCAACGGTTGAATGGGCGCCGGCGGCAAGTCTTGGAGCTTGAAAAAGATCTGTTATCCATGGTTCAGGCCCGTGCTGCTCAGCCTTTGGTGGGATTAACAACAGATGGTCGAATCAGTGGGGTTCAAAGCTATGGATTTTTTGTCGAAGTTGGCGAAAGTCGTGTGGAAGGTTTGGTACACGTCAGCTCACTAAACGATGATTGGTACGAATATCGTTCACGACAAAATCGTCTCGTTGGTCGGAAAAACAAGCGTGTCTATCAACTTGGAGATACGGTTCAAGTCCGTGTGATCAAGGTGGATGTTTTACGCAACCAAATTGATCTTGAGGTTGATCCTGTGTTCTTTGACAAATCAACGGATCAAGGAGAAATTCCTCAATCTGCATCGATCCCATCCGACAACCAATAATCTATGCATCCTTATGTTCTCGCTGTTACTGGTGCATCGGCACAACCACTGGCTGAACGAGCACTTCAGCTTCTCTTGGCGAATGATCGGAAAGTTCATTTAGTGCTAAGTCGCGGAGCACATGAAGTATTTCGCGCTGAGCAAGGACTTTCGATCCCAGTCGATCCAGAACAACAAATTCCTTTTTGGAGAGAACGTCTAAAGGTTGAGGATGGCGAGCTCATTTGCCATCGATGGAATGATCAAAGTTCGTCGATCGCCAGTGGAAGTTACCGAACGAAAGCCATGGTGATTGTTCCTTGCAGCATGGGAACTGTTGGACGAATTAATGCTGGCATTGCCACAGATTTGATTGAACGATGTGCCGATGTTCATCTCAAAGAACGTCGTCCCCTTGTAATTGCTCCAAGAGAAACTCCTTGGAATCTGATTCACCTACGCAATCTCACTGCCTTAGCGGAGGCCGGAGCCACGATTGCCCCGCCAACTCCTGCTTGGTACACCCAACCAAAATCGTTGGACGACATGGTGGACTTTCTGGTCGTTCGTTTGTTTGATGGCTTAGACGAAGACTTGGCTCCACTTCAGCGCTGGACTGGGCCGATTCAATGAAGCTTCTCCAGCGAGTTCTGCTGATCCCGAGTTTGCTGCCCCTTTTGGTTGTTCTGGTGCTGTCGGCTCTTCACCGTGGTGAACCAACCCGTCTGCATTTATTGGGTTGGTCATCTCCAGAAGCCCCACTTGGCGCTTGGACTGCTCTTGCCGCAACCGGTTCGGCAGCTCTTGCAGCTTCGAGTGCACTGTTTTTGATGCCATCACAGCAGCCGTTGCGACGACGTCTGCATCGGTCTTATGAGCCTCCTGCCCCGTCTAATCGGCAAGAGGATGACGTTGGTCAACACAATTCCATTCCCGCTCCGCCCCAACGTGATCTGCGCGATCCAGCTCCAACAGTGGCCGTGACGTATCGCATCATCAAACGTGCGGCTCCCCACAAGACATCTAGAGATTCAGCCGATACGGAATCAGTTCAAGCCGTCAGAGGACCTGTTCCCCGAGCTGTTTCCGCCCCACCTGTCCCAGAGTCCTCAGGAAGTGAAGCGTCTGATTGGGGAGACGATCCAAATCGCGACTGGTAGAGAGTCAGTGGATCTGCGTACAGTTACCGAAGTGATTGCGATCCGGTGAGCGAAGCGCCAGCAAACAAACCAGCTGCCAAGCCAAAACCACCGAAACCGGAGGACAAACCCTTTCCGGAGTTCATCGACACGTTGTTTTTGCCTGCGGTGGCAAAACAGCTGTCAGAAAATGGCATCACGGCCGATCGTCTCGAACGCGTTGAAGGTGATCGACCTGTTGTTGGCGGTCGTTGTCCGATGGTTGTGGGCGATCTCCCTGGTGGACGCAGATTTTGGCTTTGTTTTGCAAAGGAAGACATCAACAGTGGCAAGGTGATTGCCTTGGCTGATCCCGGCAGTGATCCCACCTTGTTGGAGAGCTTCCTCATCGACGAGAGGCGGATGTCGCTGCCCTTGCTTGTATCCCGCCTGTTGCAGCGATTAAACGGGCAGAAATGGTTGGGGAGTAATTAAGCCACAAGTCATGTGCACCCCCTTCATGCGCTGACACGCCTACATTGGAGAGATCGCGTTATTG
>QCVC01000068.1:0-4487 GCA_003210515.1 Synechococcus sp. AG-683-B21
GGGATGATCGACATATTTCATCCTGAACGACTTTCAATTAACTTAGAAAAGAAGATCCAGAACTGCTTGCATGAAAGATTAATTCAGAGACTATTACTGGTTAGTAGTCTGAATCAAATGAGGGTAAAGTGCCGTAATTTATACCTAAATCAAGGGGTTCAAGACACACGGAGCTATCACTGCGATGGCCGCTCCTTAAAATTTAAATCATTCGTTTACATCAGCGATGTCAATGAACTTGATGATGGTCCCTATTGCTATGTCAAAGGGTCCCATCGCCGACGACGCATGTGGTGGCGCAGTGCAACCTTTAACAAGAGAAATCAACTCGGTCCCTTTGAATTCAGCCAACTTGAAGGTGCCGAAGCGATCTCTCTTTTCGCGAAAGCTGGTGACATGGTTCTCTCCTCTCAAAAAGGAGCCCATTGCGGTCATCCCCAGCATCCCGAAGCAAAACGCACAGTTTTAGTGAATATGTATCAGCGTTAAACAATAAAAAAAGGCGAGGTAACCCTCGCCTTTGAATGAACAGTCTGAAAGCGTTAGTCGACGAGCTTGGGGTCGATTTCAGCCATATAACGAGCCTCACAACTCTTGATAATTTCCACGGCCTTTTCAGTACCAAAGAAACCATTCACTGTGCAAGTACCCGGCTTTTTGAGATCCTTGTAATGCTCCCAGTAATAGGTGGTTTCTTTTTTCCAATGAGCGCCTAGATCTTCAAAGCTCTTGATGTGATCCATACGCTTGTCATCCGCCAAAACGGCGATCACCTTGTCGTCAACCTCACCACCATCGTCGAACGTCATCACACCAATGATGCGAGCCTCCACGATTGATCCTGGGACGAGCGGCTCCGTCACATTGACAATCTCGATGTCAAGGGGATCTCCATCTTCATCCCAGGTACGGGGGATGCATCCGTAGGCAAACGGATACGAGAGAGAGGAATAGCCGACACGATCTAGCTTGAGGTGGCCAGTTTCAGTGATCAGCTCGTACTTATTAATCGTGTTGGAGTTCAGCTCCACGATCGTGTTGAGGCGAAGCTCGGCTTCATCAGCGAATGCGGGCAGCACATGCAACAGATTGGGCATGCTGCGGCTCGGAGCCTGGTCGAGGTTGGCCATGCAAGGCAAAGAACAGCGCCCGGGATCCTACGGGGCAACATCGAATCAGCCCAAACTTCCAGCAAAACGAACGATTAAGTGAAGATATATTTACGATATTGGCACGGAATCGTCCGCAGAAATTATGCGGCACTTAGCGCTGCAAGCTTGCCCTCGAGATACGTCAGAAACGATCCAGCGTCGAGACGGCGACCCGTAACCCGTTCCACCAACTGCTCTGCATTGACGGAGCGACCCAAGGGATGCACATGCTCGCGAAGCCAGGCGAGTAATGGGCTCACATCACCGCGAGCGACATGATCTTCAGGGGCACCAATCGCCTCAACCATCGCTTCACTGATCTGAGCGCTAATCAAATGCCCCAAGAGATAGGAAGGGAAATAACCAAAGAGCCCTTCACTCCAGTGCACATCCTGCAGACAGCCCTCTGCATCGTTCTCAGGGGTCACACCAAGGAGTTCGCTGTAGCGCCGGTTCCATTCATTTGGCAGATCACTCACCGCCAAACCGCCCTCTAATAGGGCGATCTCTAGCTCCGTTCGAATGAGAATGTGCAATCCATAGCTGAGCTCATCGGCTTCCACACGATTCAGCCCCGGCGAGAGTGGATTCATGGCATGCCATAGATCCCGAGGCGCTTGGAGCGGAGCACCCGCTTCAACAAAACGCTCACACCACTGCTCTGAAAAGGCAAAGCTTCGCGCCACGCGGTTCTCCCAAAACAATGACTGGCTTTCATGAACCGCCATCGATGTGGCTTGGCCCACCGGCCATGCAAACCACTGGTGGCTTTGATTTGGCAGACCCTGTTCGTACAGGGAATGCCCCCATTCATGCGCCGTAGCGAGAAAACAGGACAAGGGCTGGCCCGAGACCACGCGCGTCGTAATGCGGTAATCCGAGGGGCCAAGGGTGATCGAAAACGGATGGGGAGAACGTGCCAGACAGGTGGAGTTCGGATCACGCCCCCAGCTCATCAACAGTTGGTCACACAGAGACTGCTGCGCATCTTCTGACAACTCCCAAGACGCCGAGCGGGAACGGGGCGGTGCCGCCACCTCTGCAACCAATTGAGGAAGGCGCTCTCTCAACGGCGCAAACAACTGCATCAGCCGATCCAATGTGAGATCTGGCTCGAAAGGTTGCGCCAGCGTTTCCCAACAGGAGCGTGGCTCAGCCAATTGACGCGCCTGTTCTTGACGGAGGTCGATCAGTGTTTGCAAAGCCGGTGCAAACAAGCTGAAATCTGAGTCTTGGCGTGCCTGTTGCCAGCGGCTGTAGCCATCGGCTTTGGCCGTAGCCAAGGCGCTCACCAAGGCTGGATCAAGCGATTGCTGACGGTGGAGATCCTGCTCCAACAGATCAAGGTTGCGTCCTTGTTCAAGACAGCGCTCACCAACAGACCATGCTTGACGCGCTTCCGCGATGAGCTCGGCATAGGCAGGCGAACTTTGCCTCGCATGCAACTGACTTGCCAAAAGGCTCAACTGCTCCCCACGCCAGGCTGATCCGCTCCTGGGCATTCGGGTGTTCTGGTCCCAATAAAGCGTGCTTTGGATGCTCCCCGTTAGGGCAGTCTCTCGAATATGAGCACCAAGCTTGTCCCAGGCTGTGATCAGGTCTGCCACTGGGCCCCAAAAACTTTGACCATCATGACGATTGGGGCGCATGCTCTGACGGGAAAGGAGACCATCCCAATCAGCGGCGTCTGGCTCTTAAGGAGCGGAAACTAGGCACCGAGCCACCTGTCGAGCGCGTAATCGCCAAGATCAGCGCTCCAATCACCGCAAGGTTGGTGAAACAATGCTGAAGATCAAGGGGATTGGTGTGAAAGATCAGGGTTGTAGGAACAAGAAAAATCAGCAACAACGAAGCGCCAAAAATCGTGTTGCCCCCAAAAACCAAGAACACAGAGCCAACAATTAAAACCACGATGGCGCAAACCAAGAGAGCGCTAGAGAGCGGCTCAGGGATTCCTTTTGATGCAATGAAGGCAGCGGTCCCAGAAAAGTTGCTCATTTTTCCAGGCAACGCGTTTACGAACAGCGCAGCGATACAAATGCGGCCCAGACGATCAAGAGCCCTCGAAAAACTGATGGAGCGGTTCAAAAGAAACGGGGTAGGGGCTGAAGGTTTGGTAGCCGATCCGAACCCGACGTGCCACTGGTGAGCGCCATATTCAGAGCCGAGGATTTAATCCATGCATCAACAAAAAAATAATGCTCAATTTGTCCCATCGAAGATGACGTCACTAACTAAATTTAATCTGGGGAAATCGCTCAGAAGCAAAGCATTTTGTCGGTGCTTCTTTTCCCCATTTCTCCATCAGAGAACGCAGCGATCTCCGCAAAGAGTGTCCAAGTCCGACCGACCGGTCCATTGAAGTCGTTTTGATGCCCAAAACCCATAGGCAACGTTGGCCAAGGGAGCAACCAAAGGCCAGCGGGTGGGGGCATACAACCAGCCCAATCCAATGAGGCGGTAGGCCTCTCGAAACACCGCAATGTCTTGGAGCACATCCCCATTCGACTTCAAGGCATGGATTCGACCCATTGCCATCCGATAACTGATACCTGCGTAAGCAGTGGGGTCGTAATCCGGCGCGTCGATATCGACAAATGCAATGCGGTGATGGGGATCACGCCCGCGTAGGAAGCGAACCTCTCGGACGCACAAGGGACATCCACCGTCGAATAGCAATGTCAGGTCTGGCTGATCAGAACGGGACATGCTGAGCACACAATGCGTCACCACGTTGGCCGAAAGTTGAGGACAACCGTGACCACCAATCTTGGGGGCGGTGCGGCGAGGGCAGAACCATTCCAAACTTCAACGATGTTGTCGTCATCAGGCCACACCAATGCCCCTCCGCCAGGTTCTGCATCAATTGGACCTTTCGACCCCTGGCCGAGGCTTCACCCGTATCGATCAGACCTTGAATGCATGGCTGCGTACCACTGGGTTACACCAAGGTGTGCTGCATCTCACATGCCTCCATACAAGCGCCAGCCTCACCATTAACGAGAATGCAGATCCACGGGTTCTGCAAGACCTCGAGGCTTGGATGGCGGATGTGGTGCCCGAAAGTCGTCCATACGTCCATAACGACGAAGGTGCCGATGACATGCCAGCCCACATCCGCACCGCCCTGACGAGCCAAACCCTGAGCCTGAGTGTTCAAGATGGTCGTCTGGTTTTGGGAACTTGGCAGGCCGTTTACCTCTGGGAGCACCGCAGTGCCCCCCATCAACGAACGGTGGTGTGCCATTTGATGGGGGAGGAGCAACCCCTTGCAAAGGAATCCTTTCGGATTAACGAAACCATTCAATCCCGCCACGATGCAGAAGCCTGGGCAAC
>QCVC01000069.1:0-4335 GCA_003210515.1 Synechococcus sp. AG-683-B21
GGGGATTGGTATTGGACCCCGGCTACACGCCGAATGCCCCTTCGGATCAGTGTTCGATCAGTACAATCCAGACAATGCAGCAGCTCTTGAGCGAGTCATTGCGGCTGCTTATCGTCAAGTACTAGGGAACCTCCACCCCAGAGAAAGTCAAAGAGAAACGTCACTTGAGGCGCGACTATTGAACGGTGAAATCACAGTTCGTGATTTCGTTAACGGTTTGGCTAAGTCTGATTTTTACAAATCAAACTTCTTCCATTCAGTTGGTGCCCAGCGTGGCATCGAACTGAACTTTAAACACCTTCTTGGCAGATCTCCTCTAAATCAATCAGAGGTTCAGGAGCATATCAAGCTTCAAGCAGAGCAAGGCTTTGATGCTCTAATTGATAAGCTGACTGACTCTGCTGAATACACAGAGGTCTTCGGTTCAGACATCGTTCCTTACGAAAGAACTCATGACTCTTACGCAGGAATGTTCACACGCTCCTTCAATCTGATGCGGGAACTTGGCGGCACGAAGGTTGCCGTCAGCGACAACGCACAAGGCCGCAACAGCCGCACCATCAACCCCCTTGCCATTGCTGCACGGGAAGAAGCAAAACCTGCTGCTTTCTTCAGCTACACGGCAATCACTCGGGTTCCTGCAAAACTTCCCCAACAGAAGTACACAGGGCACAACACTCCGAAGATGACGGATTACGTACCTTTCCGCCCATTTGGTTGTCACTTCTGATCCGTTAAAGATCAAGAGAAACCAAGCACACAACCTCAACCCTTCCATTTAAATGGAGGGGTTTTTTATGACCGTCGTTCATTACAACAAAAGGGGCCGGCGTTAAATATGATGAACTAGATTGAATCAACACACCACTCAAGGGGACTGTGGCCGCAGAAGCATCTAGTCATCCAATCAATGCGGCAGAGCAACTTACTGAGCAAGAAGCGTACGAACTAGCAGAGGAGTTAAAACTAAAACTTGCAGAGCAGATAGTACCAAGTTCAGATCAAGAATCAATCCAAAAGATGGTGGCCGGGCTCGGGGATCCACGAGGTGCTCTGCGGCTCACCTTTGCACAAAGTCTGGGAAATATCGGGGCGGCAGCTATTCCCTTACTTTGCGATTCCCTGAAGAACAGTCCCAATGTTTTGATCCGACGGGCATCTGCGAAAACCCTGAATATTATTGGTAGCAAAGTAGCATTACCAAATCTAATTGAGGCATTTCGAACAGATGACGACCCTGTCGTACAAGGCTCATCGGCTGGCGCAATGGCCACCATCGGGGAACCTGCGATTGAATCTCTACTAGAAATACTGACTGATAACCAGTGCAGCGCATTTCAGGTTGGTCTGATTAACCTTGCCTTGAGCTTTGCCGGATCAAATGCTCCTAATGCATTCAACCAAGCGGCCCAATCAAATAATCCTGAGATAAGAATAGCGGCCCTCACAGCACTGGCCGAACAAGTTCATTCAGGCACGAACGATCATGCCAAAGAACTGCTAATTCGAGCCTTAAATGATGATGCAAGTGAGGTGCGCGCTGAGGCTGCAACAATTACAGGGAAGACTCTAGAGCTCGAGGAAATAATCCATGAACTCTGCAGGCTACTAAAAGACGAAGACAGTCAAGTAAGAATTAACACAGCCTTAGCCTTAATGAAAACAGAAGCAGTCTCTTCGATTAGCAACTTACATGAAGCCCTTTCTTTAGAGCGTAATGATCAAGCCAAGTCAGTGATCAAAGTTTCAATCAATCAACTCAAAAAGATTGAATAGCAACAATCAAGCGAAATTGAGACTCTCTCGCCTTGCAAGACTAGCCTGTGCCACTTCTCTAATAAGTGGATCTTTTGATTCATCAAGCGCCAGCTTCTCTAAACATTTAGATACTAGAGGGGAATCGAGCTCCGCCAAAGCCATGGCAGCACCCTGTACATGTGCAATATTTGAGCGATCACAGGCTTGGATTAGAAGAGGTATTACACGATTTTTTTCCGAATCATGTTTAGACAAATATCCAAGAGTCATCAATGCTGACTGAGCTACAACTGGACTAGAGTCATCCAACGCTTTCTCTAACATTGCAATTACATCTAATGGGAAAGCAATGTCAGGATAATTAACTGAGATTTGAACGAGCGCTTTAATGCAACATGCTCTTATCGTTCCATTATCAGACGATTTGAAGAGTTGGATTAAATCAGGCAGCGTGCAATGACCCAGCGTGCCAAGACCCTTTACAGCAGTGCGATACACAGCTGGGTCAGGATCATGCAAAAGAGTGAAGAGATAGGGCATCGCCAGCTTTTGATAGTTCTCAGCCATCAAGACACATGCTTCATCTCTTATGTTCGGATTTGGATGCTTAAGATCTTGAACTAGAGAATCAAACGATCGTGATGAAGAGCTCATATCTTTAGCTATTTAAGTTATTTAGACTTTAGCAGCATGCATCATGGCCATGCCGCACACCCACCTCATCACTCAGTTGAGTTGGCCAACGATTTAGCCGCTCGAGCCCGAACAAACGAGTCAGAGTCTCCAATAAAACGATTAAAAATCTCTTCTTTCACAACTTTATCAACTCCAGAAATCCTATCAACACACATGACAGTCGCATAGCGGCAATCCCAAGGTGGATCTAAATTCTCATCAAGGAAGTGAGGGAAAGAATCGATGAATAGATCAGGGCAAAGGTTTTGAAAAGCCTGAATCGCAGCAGCACGACTTTTTCGAAATTGGGGCCTACGGTTAATAATAGATTCCTTAACAATCTTAAGCACATGATCAAAAACTGGTTGTGGCCAATCTGAACGTGATCCCAACAAGTGCACAAAAAAGTAATGAGCCCCATAATCATTATGAGCTTCGCCCTCCCACGATTCCTCAATGAGTGGCCATAGATCCTCGGAAGGACATTCACGCAATCCCATCAAAGCCAAATAACAACGACTGAAGTCTGTATTGAACAAATCATTCAGCAAGAAATTATAACCCGGCGACTGATCATACTTATGTACAATATTAATACAAGAGGGGTCATCTACTAAAATACTATCAATCAAAGACAAAGTAGATGCATCTAATAGTGCCGAATCTTTATGACCTAACATTTTGCGAAAAGCACGCATGCGAAATGCTGGAGAGATTGGCGCCGAAGCGATCGATGCGAGAAAGCCTGAAGCGCCTATATCAATCAGATCTTGAACAGCACATTGACGATCCATCTGATTAGGGAGAGTTAACTGTTCGACAATCTTAAAAACATTGGATGCATCATTCGTAAGTTGTGCAATTGCAGCTATTGCGGCTCCCCGAACTCCTGGAATCTCAGATTCTTGAAGAGAATTGATTAAATCGAGAGCACGCTCAACGTTCAAGCCTGTAAGGCATTGAATTAACACGCGTTGATTTTGTTTTTCATCTGCAAGAAGGTTAAGCAACTGAGCGATTAAAGTAGGATCATCACAATTCAACTGCTGAAGAGCCCAAACAGAGTTTTCAACCAAATAAATATCGTCAGACCACAGGCAACGCCCTATCGCTGATATAGCAGAAGAGCAACCAAGTCGTGCTAGAACCTCGACACCTTTTCGCTTCGCAATTCTCACAGCCTGCTCATCAGAAGCATGGTCAAGCACGGCCATGAGAGCCAACTCTGTACGACTTCCAGGGCAATTAATTAAATGAGATGCGGCTGTATAAAGATCGCTCTGCGATTCAAGCTTTTCGACTGGAGTAGCTAAAATCCGAAGTGCATGATCACACGTGAGCTCAGGATGAATATTGTCAAAACGACCAACCATCAAGATATAAGCTTATGTATGAATTTATTCAATCATAGCAAAATAAAGCTTTAGCAATCTCAAAGTGATTAATAAAGGTAACACTTTCTGTCTGCCACCAAATAAGCCATAAAATTATCAAAATTCAATCTGGAAGATGGGCCCTTTTTCTGGCACGCAATTTACCGTTCAAGTCAGTGCTTTGAACCGGTCAAGACCATCATTAGCAACACATTTCAAAGTTCCTTTTAATAATCTCAGTAGTGGCATGCGAGTGATGCATCGCACTGGTTTTCGCATTCACAGTGTTTCGACAGCCACTCAACTTGCGGCTCCTGAAACAAAAGAGTCAAAAAGAATTCAACCTGCTCCACAAAAAAGAGAATCAAGCAAGAAACCCGCGTCTCGCCGTCGTCAACGCAAGAACTCTTGATTTTAAAGATTTAGTGTTTCACCTCAAACACTGCATCGGAAGGACGTCCACTTTTTAAGGCATTCCAGTTAATACTCTCTAAAAAAGCATCGGGATCACTGCATTCAACGACATCAA
>QCVC01000070.1:0-4176 GCA_003210515.1 Synechococcus sp. AG-683-B21
GCCACTAATGGTGGCCAAGCCACGGGAGTAGGCATAAAAAGCACCCCAGATCCCAAGCAACACTCCAACATTGCCTTCTTCCACAAAGCTAAACATCAAGGTAAAGCTGGCATGAATACAAATGCCAAGCGATATGCCAAAAAGCATTACACCAAGCCTGAAGAAGCCCAACAACTGCCATGGCGCCGATAGCAACATCAGAGCTAACGCCATAGTCCCAAGAACGGCACCGATCTGAGCCGTGCGGATATTGCCCATTCTCTCGACGAGCAGGAATCCACTCAGGCCAAGTCCAACAAAAAATCCCAAAGCAAGAAACGCATTCAATGCCGTTGTGGCACAAATTGTCATGCCAAAAACTGCAGCGCCATAGGTCTCAAGCACCGCATCATTGAGAAACATACTGAAGGTGAAGAGGCACAACACACCTACAAATCGTCCGAACTGAGGAATGGCACGCAAGCGGCCGAGCAATTGGAGCAGAGGTACATTTTTCTGCGGATCATTCGCAACATCAGCCATCCCAGATTGAGTGCCGGAGACGCGCTCAATCACACGATGTTCCAGTCCGACGACTGAGAAAACAACAAGCCCAAATAACAGCAACGGGCTCACCACAATCAACTGTTCCAGCCCGGTCTTCAAAGCATCTCCACTCGCCCCCGCTTCACAGGCGGCTCCAAACAATCGGGAGACAAAAGCGCTGCCCAGCAAAACCCCAAGTAGCCGCATTCCCCACACCACAGCCAGCACACGTGGGCGCTCACGCTCGGAGGTGAGATCAACGACCAGCGCGGAAAAGGCTGTTCCCCCTGCAGAAATCGCCGTACCAAGAGCGATCGAAATCAGCGTCAAAAGCCCCACCCAAGCGCCTACAAAAGGCTGGTCTGGAAGGGTGATGGTTCGAGCCAACTGCAGAACCACCCATCCCGCCAGTCCCAACAGAACTGAAAAGGCGAGAGCACTGATCAAGATGTAAGGCGTCCGCTTCAAGCGCCCTGCAGCGATTCGATCCGAGCGATTACCGAACCAAACCCTGGTGAAGCCCATCAGCTGCTGAGACCCAATCGCCAAAGCAACAACGGCTGCAGGCAGACCGATCTCTGCAATCAGCAGCCGATTGAACAAACCCAGCATCAACACCCCAAGGATGCCAAGGCTCAGCTGGAACAAACCAAGACGAAGGCCAAGACGAATGCCGCGTACCAATCTTTAAAACGAAGGCCTCACAACCATTCTGAGCCAATGGTTGGAGTTAATTGATTTTGATATCCATTATTTATCGGCCATTTTGATATCCCGCAGGCGTTCATCGATCGATGCCAGCAGCTCGAGGGCAAACATCGGGGTTTCATGGAGTGCAAAAAGAAATTTTTCGCGGGTCATTTCGATCAGGCGGCAATCCGTGGTTGCTGTTGCCATACCAAGCCGCTTGTGTCCTTCCATGACCAACGCCCCTGCCCCAAAAACATGGCCAACGGGGATGTCTTCATGACCATTCTGGCCAGCTTGTCCAATCCAATTGATGCGAATCGCCCCTTCAAGAAGGCCAAACATAGTTGTTCCCGTTTCACCAGGACGAAACAAAACCTCCCCAGACTTCAGCAAAATCACATCGTCTTCACGCGTAAAAGCACGCATGGTGACCAGGGCATTGCTTGAACTCATCAATGACTCCTCGACTCGAATCGTGTATGCATCAAACCCTTAAACAGTCGACAACGCCAAAGCGGCACCAAAGCCCAAACGCACATCATCTGGCGTTAAGCGACCATCATGGTCTTGATCGAGGGCATCAAACACCGCATCACTCCCCAGCCATTCGTCACGGGTAATGCAGCCGTCACCGTTGAAATCGTTGAGCAAGAAAATTTCTTGCACAGCATGGCTGAAGGCAGATCCACCCTCCAATTCAGCAAGTCGATGAGCCAGTTGTTGCTCCAGGGTCTCAATCGCCTTACTAAAGCCTTTGATGCCTTCCCCAAGCTTGTCGGTGGCCATACGATCCTCTGCCATCAAGGCATCAAAACCCTCACGACCTAATTCAACTTTTTGAGCACCTCCCACCGGATTTGAGGCATCTAACTTACGAACTAGGGGCTGATTCGTTTCCCGCAGTTGATCAAGAAGCTTGGGTGAGATTGTGAGAAGGTCGCAACCAGCCAACTCCACAATCTCATCTAGGTTGCGGAAACTAGCCCCCATTACTTCCGTCTTATAACCAAAACTCTTGTAATAGTTGAATATTTTAGTGACGGAAAGTACACCGGGATCTTCTGCTCCAGGATAGGAATCACGGCCAGTTTCAGCCTTATACCAATCCAAAATACGTCCCACAAATGGAGAGATCAACGTGACGCCCGCTTCTGCACAAGCAACGGCCTGTCCGAAACCAAACAGGAGAGTGAGGTTGCAGTGAATGCCTTCTTTCTCCAAAACTTCAGCGGCCTTAATCCCCTCCCAAGTCGATGCAATCTTGATCAAGACACGGTCGTTACTAATCCCAGCATCGTTGTAAAGACGAATCAGTTTTCGTCCTTTCTCAATGGTGGCTTCCGTGTCGTAACTCAAACGAGCATCAACTTCCGTCGACACACGGCGAGGAACAATTTTGAGGATCTCCTTACCAAAAATTACACTGATTTCATCGAGTGCTTCACGCACCACCTCCTCAACGGGTGCGTTCTCTCCAATCAATTTGCGAGACGACCGCAAGGCCTCATCAATCAAGCTCTGATAAGCCGGAATCTGTGCCGCAGCCAAAATCAGCGAAGGATTGGTGGTTGCATCCCGAGGCGTGAACTTTTTAATGGCCTCAAGATCACCGGTATCCGCCACAACAACGGTCATCTCGGAGAGCTGCTCAAGCAGACTGGCCATGGTGCGGAAGGCTCTGATCTTTTTAACGTAGCTGCGATTTCCAGGCCGTCAGCTCTTCGTGGGCTTGTTCAAATCAACCGGTTTTGATGGCGCGATTCGCTCCACCACCAACAGCGCATCAATGATCTGTTTTGCAACAGGTACGGCCACCGTGGAGCCATAGGCATGGGCTCCTTGGGGTTCATCCACAGCCACAAAAACCACATATCGCGGATCTTCGATCGGCAATGTGGCCACGAAGCTACAAATCTTGGCCCCAGGCAAATAAATACCGTTCAAGGCTTTCTGAGCCGTACCGGTCTTCCCGCCAATGCGATAGCCCGGCGTTTTCACACCCTTCCCACTGCCTTGATCCACAACCGATTCCATCCACTGCAAAACCGTGCGCGTCACCTCCGGGCGAAGCAGCTGCTGACCGGAAGGAGGTGCTGCGGGAGCGAGGGCAGCGCCTGAACGAAAGCCTCGGGTGATGTGGGGGCTCACTAAACGCCCATCATTCGCAAGCATGCCGTGCAACTGGACAAGCTTCAGCGGAGTCAGGGAGAAACCCTGACCAAAGGCTGTTGTTGCCGGCTCAATCGGTTGGGTCGTGAACTGCTCCTTGGTTTTCAGCTGACCAGCAACAGCCCCAGGCAGATCGGTATCCGGGCGTCGGTCAATGCCCAATCGATTCATCCAGGTCCAATACAACTGATCATCCAGTTGCCGCATCGCTTGGACCATGCCGACATTGCTCGACACCTGGAGAACCTTGGCGAAATCAATCAAGCCATTGGCTTTCTTGTCGTGGTTGTTAATCGGCCAACCACCAACCATGAGTTGACCGACGTCATGAACGCGGTCGTTGGGTTGAATCGCCTTTTCCTGAAGCGCCAAGGCCAAGTTGATTGGCTTAAAGGTGGAGCCAGGTTCATAGAGATCCTGAACAGACCACTCACGAAAACGTCCGGTCGGGAAACTCCAATATTGATTGGGGTTGTAAGTCGGGGTCGACGCCAACACCAACAGCTCACCGTTGGTGACATCCATCACAATCGCGGCGCCCTTCTTCGCTTTCCATTGCGCCACTTGCGCTGCAAGGGCCTTCACCGCCAATTCCTGCAACCTGGAATCCAGCGTGAGCTGAAGTCTTAAGTCGTCGCCGTAAAACACGCCTGGAGCAAGGTTGTCGGGCAAGGGGGTGCCGTCGGCTCCGCGCCGGAGGCTCCTGGCCTGTTCATGTCTCACGAGATCGCTATCGCGGCTTTGTTCAAGACCCGCCTGCGGGACGCGCTCTGCATTAAGGAAACCGACAAC
>QCVC01000071.1:0-4174 GCA_003210515.1 Synechococcus sp. AG-683-B21
GAGCCTAAAAATGCTCGCCAGCAGGCTGAATTCGTTGAGGGCAAAATTCTCACCCGTTACACCTCCAGCCTTGATGAGGTGTATGGCGATCTGACGGTGACCGAATCTGGCCTTCAGTTCCAGGAAAAAGGTGGGATCGACTTTCAGCCCATCACGGTTCTTGTCCCCGGCGGCGAAGAATTCCCGTTCTCGTTCTCCAGCAAGTCTTTGAAGGCCACAGCTGATGGTGCCGCAATCACCACCAGCACCGATTTCGAAGGCACTTATCGCACCCCGAGCTATCGCACGAGCAACTTCATCGATCCCAAGGGACGTGCTCTCACCACTGGTGTTCAGTACGCCCAAGGATTGATTGCTCTTGGCGGCGATGAGAAAGATCTCGAGAAAGACAACAACAAGCGCTACATCGATGGGATCGGCACGATGAGCATGTCGATCACCAAGGTGGATCCCGAAACTGGTGAGTTTGCAGGTGTCTTCACAGCGATCCAGCCCTCCGACTCCGACATGGGTGGTCGTGAAGTGGTTGATATCAAAGTGGTTGGCGAACTTTATGGTCGCTTAGAAGATGCTTGATCACTGGGTTTGATCAATCAATCTTGGGGGGGCGAAAGCCCCCTTTTTTTTTGGGGCTGTGCGTTTCAGCGATCATCTGTGAGAATCGCGCGGTCTTAGTGAGTTTCCATGACCGCCAGTGCTTCTGCCTCAGCCAAGAGATCCGGAGTGATCGCTCCCTATGGCGGCACGCTGGTGGATCTCATGGTGCCGAGCGCGGAACAACCTGCGCTGAAGGCATCAGCAACCAAAACGTTGGAATGCTCAGACCGCAACGCCTGTGACGTGGAATTGCTGGTGGTGGGAGGGTTTTCCCCTCTACGCGGCTTCATGCACCAGGAGGACTACGACGCTGTGGTGTCCGGTCATCGCACGTCAGCAGGCCATCTATTCGGTTTGCCAATCGTGATGGATACCGATCGGGACGACGTGGTGGTGGGAGACAAACTCTTGCTGACTTACAAGGGGCAAGAGCTTGCTCTTCTCGAGGTTGAGGACAAGTGGGAACCCAACAAGGTGGTTGAGGCCCAGGGGTGTTACGGCACGACATCGCTTGAACACCCCGCTGTGCGCATGATCGCGATGGAACGCAAATGCTTCTATCTAGGCGGCACGCTGAAGGGTTTGGAGCTGCCAAGCCGCGTTTTCCCCTGCAAAACCCCGGCTGAAGTTCGTTCTGATTTGCCCCATGGCGAAGACGTGGTGGCCTTCCAATGCCGTAACCCCATTCACCGCGCCCACTACGAACTGTTTACCCGGGCTCTACATGCCCAAAATGTGAGCGAGAACGCCGTGGTGTTAGTGCACCCCACCTGTGGACCAACCCAGCAGGACGACATCCCAGGATCGGTGCGTTTTGAGACCTACGAGCGCTTGGCGGCCGAGGTGAACAATGATCGAATTCGGTGGGCTTATCTCCCCTATGCCATGCACATGGCAGGGCCACGGGAGGCCCTCCAGCACATGATTATTCGCAGGAATTATGGGTGCACCCATTTCATCATTGGCCGCGATATGGCGGGTTGCAAGTCCTCTCTGACTGGCGACGATTTTTACGGCCCCTATGACGCTCAGAACTTTGCGAAGGAGTGTGCACCAGAGCTCACCATGGAGACGGTGCCTTCTTTGAATCTTGTGTACACGCAGGAGGAGGGCTACGTCACCGCTGAACATGCGGAAGCGCGTGGACTCCATGTGAAAAAGCTCAGCGGCACCCAGTTCCGCAAGATGCTGCGTGGTGGTGAGGAGATTCCTGAATGGTTTGCCTTCAAGAGCGTCGTTGAGGTGCTCCGTTCCTCATGATTCGCTAACCCCGTTTAACATTCCTTCATCTTGTAGAGGCAACCTGTGAACAAGCGTTGGCGAAACATCGGGCTTGGTGCCCTATTGGTCTTGGCCATTGTCGTGATTGCACCAGCCTTCTTTGGCGGTGGCGGCGGTGGAAATCAGCCCCAGGTCAACACCATTCGCTACAGCGAATTTGTTGAGGCCGTCAAAGATGACCAGATCAGCCGTGTGCTGATCGCACCCGATCAAGGCACAGCCCAAGTGGTTGAGAACGACGGTCGCCGGGCCCAAGTCAACCTTGCCCCCGATCGTGAGTTGCTTGGTCTGCTGACTCAGCACAACGTCGACATTGCTGTCCAGCCCTCCCGTCAAACACCGGGTTGGCAGCAGGCGGCGGGAAGTCTGGTTTTCCCGCTTCTCCTACTTGGTGGCTTGTTCTTCTTGTTCCGCCGTGCCCAGGGTGGCGGTGGTGGCAATCCCGCCATGCAGTTCGGGAAAAGCAAGGCGCGGGTCCAAATGGAGCCGTCAACGCAAATCACATTTAGCGATGTCGCCGGGATCGAGGGCGCCAAGCTCGAGCTCACTGAGGTCGTCGACTTCCTGAAAAATCCCGATCGCTTTACCGCCGTTGGAGCCAAAATCCCCAAAGGCGTCTTGTTAGTCGGCCCTCCAGGTACTGGTAAGACCTTGCTTGCCAAAGCAGTCGCTGGTGAAGCTGGGGTTCCCTTCTTCTCGATCTCCGGTTCAGAATTTGTCGAAATGTTCGTTGGCGTTGGTGCAAGCCGCGTGCGCGACTTGTTCGAACAGGCGAAAAAGAATGCTCCTTGCATCGTCTTTATCGACGAGATCGATGCGGTTGGACGCCAGCGTGGTGCCGGCCTTGGCGGTGGTAATGACGAACGCGAACAAACCCTCAACCAGCTCCTCACTGAGATGGATGGTTTTGAGGGCAACACCGGCATCATCATCGTTGCTGCCACCAACCGACCTGATGTACTCGACGCAGCACTCATGCGCCCAGGTCGCTTCGACCGTCAGGTAACCGTCGATCGCCCTGACTATTCCGGGCGTCTCCAGATCTTGGGGGTCCATGCCCGTGGAAAAACTTTGGCGAAGGACGTTGACCTCGACAAAGTTGCGCGTCGTACACCCGGGTACACCGGTGCTGACCTGGCGAACCTCTTAAATGAAGCCGCAATTTTGGCGGCTCGTCGTGAGTTGACGGAAGTCAGCAACGACGAGATCAGTGATGCAATTGAGCGCGTTATGGCCGGCCCTGAGAAAAAGGATCGGGTTATGAGTGAACGCCGTGCACGCTTGGTGGCTTATCACGAGGCGGGTCATGCCCTCGTCGGTGCTCTGATGCCTGATTACGACCCGGTTCAAAAGATTTCGATCATTCCTCGCGGAAATGCAGGCGGGCTCACCTTCTTCACCCCAAGTGAGGAACGGATGGAATCGGGTTTGTACTCCCGCGCTTATCTCCAAAATCAAATGGCGGTTGCCCTGGGTGGTCGTGTTGCTGAAGAGATTGTTTACGGCGAAGACGAAGTAACAACAGGTGCTTCGAACGACCTTCAACAGGTGGCATCCACTGCACGTCAGATGATCACGCGCTTTGGCATGAGTGATGTTCTCGGACCAGTGGCCCTCGGCCGTGCCCAAGGAGGGATGTTCCTAGGCCGGGATATCGCTGCTGAACGGGACTTCTCTGAGGAAACTGCCGCCACGATCGACCAGGAAGTCTCCGAACTTGTTGACGTCGCCTACAAGCGTGCCACGAAGGTTCTGGTGGATAACCGCGCTGTTCTCGATGAGCTTGCGGGAATGTTGATCGAGCAGGAAACTGTTGATGCGGAGGAGCTTCAGGAGCTCTTGATCAAGCGTGACGTACGAGTTGCTGAATACGTCTGATTCCAATCATTCCAAGTGGCTGGCACGGCAAGAGGCAATCATTGCCTCCTTGCGGTGTCAGCCTTTTTTATTGGTAGTGCGTCCTTTGTTGGACGATCTCTTGAGCTCCCAAAGGCTTCTTGATCAGCTGAAGGTTCTTCATGATGCAGGCCTGCGTCATGTCGAGGTGGCTTGGAGCTCCCATGCGGGTTGGAAATCTTTTGTGCGGGAGATCCAAGGGTGTTGTCCCAGCTTTCATCTGGGAGTTGCTTCGGTTGTGGGGAGGGAGGCTCTTCAAGACCTTCAGGTGCTTGATCTTTCCTATGCGATGGCCCCCTGTTGGGACCCTGCGTTGGTGAGTGCCGCTCGGGATTTAGGCCAGTTGATTATTCCAGGCGTCTTGAGTCCTACTGAGGTTCAACAGGCCGCAGCATTTGGT
>QCVC01000072.1:0-4124 GCA_003210515.1 Synechococcus sp. AG-683-B21
GTTTTACGCCGTGTTGATGGGCTGGACCGGGGTGACCTTGATTCAGGTGGTAACCCAAGGCCTTCCTGCCGATATCGGCGAGGCCGAAGCCTTTTTTGCAGGCTTGAGTGGTGGCCGTGCCGCCCTGCTGGGTCAATTTGTGAGCCTTGTGCTCACGGCAGTGGTGGTGGCGGCAGGTGTGCGCGGTGGCATCGAGCGGTTATCCCGTTGGGGTTTACCGCTGTTGTTTGCGCTCTTAATCGGCTTGGCCATCTGGGCCGCTGGCCTGGATGGTGCGGGGGAGGGATACCGGACCTTCTTGCTGCGTTGGGATGGAGCGGAACTCACGAATCTCACCACGATTCGTAATGCCTTTACGCAGGCCTTTTTCTCGATTGGCACGGGTATTGGCTGCATTTTGGCCTACTCCGCCTATCTCGATCGTGACGCCCACCTGCCCAGGGAGGCCGTGGCCGTGGTGGGTATGGATACGGCGGTGGGGCTCTTGGCAGGCATGGTGACGTTCCCCGTGGTGATGAGTTTTGGACTTCAGGATGTGATCAGCGGATCGACGCTGGGCACGATCTTTATTGCCTTGCCCACAGGTTTGGCTTCCCTGGGATCAACGGGACAACTCGTGGCGTTGTTGTTTTTCGGATTGGCTTTTCTGGCTGCGATTACCTCTGCCGTTTCGCTGCTGGAGGTGCCTGTGGCGTGTCTGATGGATCGCTTGAATTGGACCCGTTCCCGTGCGGTGTGGGTCTCCACCGCTGTGATCTTTGTGCTCGGGTTGCCCGCAGCAACATCCCTGGGCGTTTTGGGATGGATGGATTCGGTGTTTGGCGGTTTGCTGCTGATCCTTGGGGGGTTGCTACTGGCTCTTTTGATCGGCTGGGTGGTGCCCCGACGCTTCTCAGACGATTTGGAACAGTCGTCCACTCCTCTGGCGCTGCGCCGTTTCCTCCTGGTGTTGTTGCGCTGGGTGTCCCCACCGATCGTTGCTACGGGCCTGGTGATCAGCGTGATCGACCTGGTGCAGGGCTGAGCTGAAGCCTGGTTTCAGGACTTGGGATCGTTGGGTTGATTCAGCATCGATTCCATCTTGCGGATGCGCACCAGCATTTTTTGCCACACCTCGAGTTTCCAGGCCTGTTCAGCATCTTTGGTTTGTTCCACCAACCGCTGTTGATCGTTCACCTTGGTTTCGATATTTTCGCCGGCATCAAGAGCCTTCATCAGCTCCATCTCCAGCTTTGCTGTCTCCATGAAGTTCAGCTTCTTAAGCCAGAGCATGCCGTTGAGATGCGATCAGTTCAGGCAGTTTGACGGGCCTAGCGGCGAATCCACTCCGTGATCCCCCCTGGTTTGTCGATGAGTTCGATGCCCTGCGCTTTGAGTTCATCCCGGATGCGATCCGCTTCGGCGTAATTCTTGGCGGATTTGGCTGCGATTCGGGCATCGATCGCGGCCTGAATTTCATCCTGGTTTGTGGAGTCATCACCAGGGCCCGAGGTCTCGGAGTCGGCTTCGCAGCGAAGGCCGAGAACGGCAGCGAGATCACGCAGCAATCGCCAGCGCAGGGCTAGGGCAGCCAGCTCGTCAGCGGGTCGATCGGCACGATCACCACGCTCGAGGCGGTTGGCTAACGCACGCAGGGGCTTCGCTAAATCAAACAGCACCGCGAGGGCTCCGGAGCTGTTGAGGTCGTCGTCCATCGCATCAATGAACCGTTGTTGGAGCGGTTCCAAGGGTTCGGATGGATGTTTGCTTGGTCCCACCGAGGCCACTGGCGCTAAGGTCGCAGTTGCTGGCCATTCCAGCGATTGGCCATGGCGCTCACCCAGGCCCAAGGCTGCATTGAGGCCTTTCCATCCGGTGGCTGCGGCCTCCAGGGCTTCCGCGGTGAAATCCAAGGGCTTGCGGTAGTGGGCCTGGAGCACAAACAACCGCAGGGTCATGGGTGAAACACCGCTCTCGAGCAGGGCTCGGATGGTGGTGAAGTTGCCGAGCGACTTGCTCATCTTTTGGCCCCCTACATTCACCATCCCGTTGTGCATCCACACCTGGGCGAGCTCTTGTCCGGTAGCGGCTTCGGATTGCGCTATTTCGTTTTCGTGGTGCGGGAAGACCAAGTCGGCGCCGCCGAGATGAATATCAATCGTGTCGCCGAGTTCAGCTCGCACCATGGCTGAACATTCGATGTGCCAACCGGGTCGGCCGGCGCCCCATGGGGAGGGGAAGCTGGGCTCACCCTCTTTGGCAGCCTTCCAGAGGGCGAAGTCGAAGGGGTGTTGTTTACGCGCGCCCTCAGCATCGGCGACGCGACCGCCGGCGTTCTCCTGTTGTTCACTCAAATCTCGGCCACTCAGCTTTCCGTACCCGGCGTGTTTCATCACCGCGAAATACACATCTCCTTCGGCGCTGTAGGCAGCGCCTTTCGCTTCCAGTTCGCCGATGAGGGCACGAATTCCATCCAGGCATTGGGTTGCCCTAGGCATGCTGTCGGGTCGCAGGATTCCGAGGGAATCCATGTCTGCATGAAATGCATCAATGTTCCGCTCGCTCACGGCTGTCATCGATGAGTTTTCGTCCGAGGCCCGTTTGAGGATTTTGTCGTCGATGTCGGTGAAGTTCTGAACGAATCTCACCTCCAGCCCGCTCCAGATCAGATAGCGACGCAGAACATCCCAGTTGATGTAGCTGCGAGCGTGACCGAGATGGCAAAGGTCATAGACCGTGACGCCGCAGCAGTAAATGCTTGCCTTGCCAGGCCGGAGTGGAGTGAACGGTTCCGTGCGGCGGGTCAGGGTATTGGTGAGCCGCAGGGTCAAAACAGCCGATCAAGCGCTGGATCTGAGGTTACGGCCTGCTGGGGACGAATTATTTCGCTTCCATCCAGTCGCGACCAACGCCGGTTTCCACCACGAGAGGCACGCTGAGCTTGATGGCGTTTTCCATGGTGTTCACCACAAGGTTTCGCGTGGTGTCCAATGCGTCTGGCGCCACTTCAAGGACCAGTTCGTCATGCACCTGCAGGAGCAGGCGGGCGGGGATCCCTTGGCTGAGAAGCACCGCTTGTAACTGCACCATCGCCACCTTGATGATGTCGGCGCTGGAGCCCTGAATGGGGGCGTTGGCGGCGGCGCGCAGTTGTTGTGCTTCCATCCCACCGCGCCGTGCCACATCGAGATCAATCTCGAGGGGATCTTTTCCCAATAAGCGACCGAGGCCGTTGCGATCGAAATGGAATGGGCGGCGACGACCCAAGATTGTTTCCACATAGCCGCGGCTGAGGGCGAGCCGTTCCTGTAGCTCAAGGAAGGCAAACACCTTGGGGTAGCGCTGTTTGTACTTGGTGAGGAACTCCTTCGCTTCGGCCGAGCTCACCCCTGTTTCCCGCGCAAAGCGTTGGGCGCCCATGCCGTAAATCACCCCGAAGTTGATCGTTTTTCCGAGGCGACGTTCATCGGCGCTCACGTCGTCTTTATCCAGCAGTAAGCGTGCGGTGAGTGCGTGCACGTCGTCGCCCGTGCGGTAGGCCTCCTGCAGCACCTCTTCCCCGGAGAGGTGGGTGAGGATTCGGAGTTCGATTTGGGAGTAGTCGGCGCTGAGCAGTGTCCAGCCTTCTTGGGGGAGGAACGCTTTGCGGATGCGACGGCTGTATTCCGTGCGAACGGGAATGTTTTGCAGGTTGGGGTTGCTGCTGCTCAAGCGGCCCGTCGCCGTTACGGCTTGGTTGAAGTCGGTGTGGACGCGGCCGGTTTCCGCTTCGACGAGTTGGGGCAGAGCATCGACGTAGGTGCTCTTGAGCTTGCTCAAGACGCGGTGCTCCAGCACGAGGGGAACGACGGGATGGTCGTTTTCGAGTTTTTCGAGAACGGTGGCATCCGTGCTGAATCCGGTTTTCGTGCGCCGCGACTTCTTGCGATCCAGTCCGAGCGTGTCGAACAACAATTCCCCGAGTTGTTTTGGAGAGGCGAGGTTGAAGTCCACCTCTGCCACCTCTTTGGCCTCAGTTTCTAACCGGTTCAGGGTGCTGCCTAATTCGTCCGACAGTGTTTTGAGATAGGGCACATCGATGCGGATCCCCGTGGCCTCCATTTGGGCCAGAACGGGTTCCAAGGGTTGTTCAACGCCCTCTAGTA
>QCVC01000073.1:0-3777 GCA_003210515.1 Synechococcus sp. AG-683-B21
GATCGGAATGATGATGCACGAACCTGAGGATACAGCTGTTGGATCATCTGGTTCCCAGTCGCTTTCTGCATTCCACTCCATTTTAAATGGAGAAATGTAAGAGCTATCGTCTGGCTGAGAAGAATTTTTTATCGCCTCTTTGATTTCCTTCTTATCCTTATCGAGCTGCGTAATGGTGATCTCGCTGAGAACATCTTCGAATTGTTGAAAAGCCAATGAATGGCCAGATCTCATTGATCGCCATTCGCCTAAGCTTTGAGCAACAAATTGCTCAATATTCATCTTGATGGAGAGTTGATCGACTGTCGAGCTGTGTATTAGGCAGATTGCTTTGCATCATGTTCACCAAAGAGTCGACCATCATGGACATGGCCATTGGTACCGATGACACAGACTCACTGAAGGCTGCGCTCTGATTGTGTTGTGGACCTGTGTTGTGGCTAAGGATGGGCATTTGTAAAATTAAAAGGACGGTTGATGAAATGCTTGAGAGATCGAACCCTGGTTGGGAATCGACTTGCTAGGCCTATGCCAAATCATCGCTGATCTCTTTGGCATGTGGTCGATAAAGGCTCTGTTCGTTAAGCCTTCGCAATAGAAGAGATCCGTCCACCCTGCTTCAGGATGCTTTGGATCGTTGCCGACATGGAGGTTTGACTTACAACCGACTTCTGAACAGCCCGCCGGTTGGCACCAATTTGCCGCCCGGAGGTCCATGTGATTCTGAGAGCATTGGCATTGCCGACGCTCTTGCGATCAATGATGTCTGGTGAGCTTCCCGTTGAGAGGCTGTTCAGAAGTTTTGATCCCTTGACGGCACCATCAAACCCTGCATAGCCGGCGTCAACAGCTGCAGCACGTGGAAAATTAATTGTTCTGCCACCGCTAACGGTTTGAGTTGATCTGTTGTGGGGTACTTGATCAACACCGAAAACTTGCAGATATTCATCGCTGTAGGTGTAGCTAGCAATTTCAGCGTCGTAGCCATGTTCGTTCATTAACCGAACGTGCGCCATCAGTTCTGCTTGATCATGCGGTGTGCGTCCTAGCAGGTGTTTGAAGTTGAGCTCAACAAAGCGGTAAGGACTGTTTGGCTCAAGAAAGAGCTTTCTGTAGGTTTCTGATTGTGCCAAGGCTGTGACGAAACCTTGAACGGTGAGATCACCATTCATGAACAAGGCTTCGAGTGATTGATTCACATCTAGCTCCATCAGATGACGGTTGCCAAAAACCTGTTTGTAGATCGACTGAATAACCTCATCGGCATGGCCGAGGTCAGTGTTAGCAGGTGCGACCAGTGTTTTGGTGTCCGTCATTGTTTGATGAGAGGGGGGAGGGAAGAGTGTTGGATTCACCCCCCCACCCAGTGGGGAGGCTATTGAATGAAATGCAAGATCAATGCTTCAGTTACATCACTTCAGTGATAGAAACAATCTTGCCGCCACGGGCATGGATGTATTTCATCTGGCTCGACATGTCTTTGCCGGATACCAGATAAGTATTTCCTGCAGTGCGTTGACGTCCACGGGCTGCTTGAGCACCCACCACAATCCGGAAACGCTTCTTGGTGGGATCAGGCGCACCAGACTGTGTGCCAGTCCGGTTGATCCTTGTGGTGGTGGAGCTCCAGCCTCCAGGAACTGTTCCAGTTGCTACGGACGTTACGAGGGACGAGCTGGTTTGAACGGTGTCGCTAGCAGCGAAGCCTTCAGCCAGTTTCAGATGACGGTTGAAGGCCACTTGAGAGCGTCCGTTTTCAGACAGGATCCGAGCGAATGGAACGGTGTCTTCCCCGAAGGTGCTCTGGTATTCCTCGCAATCGACGTAACTGGCGATTTCTGCGTCGTAGCCACCTTCAGCCAGGATTTTGGTGTGCAGACTGATTTCAGCCTGAGACTTTGGAGCGCGTCCGAGGAAGTGTTTGAAGTTCAACTCGATGAAACGATATGGAGCGTTCGTTTCGAAGAAACGGCGCTTGTATTCAGCCGACAGTCCAATGGCACGGACAAATTCACGGGTGCTCAAGTAGCCGTCGATGAATTTGCTTTCCGCTGAGATAGCACGCTCAAATTCCATCAGATGGGGGTTGCCCATCACTTGCTTGTACGACGCGCGAATCAACGCCGAGAGCTGATCGGGGCTGTCGCCAGGGCAGCGTTGGTACGTTTCCTGTTCGCGCTGGCCTAGGCCGAAGAACACGTAGGAATCGCCCCTCATCGGTGCATTGTCTTTCCCGCTGGTCACACCAGGGGCTTTGCTTGCGAAGCGAGCGCCGCCGCCTGCCGATGGGCGGATTCCAAACGGTTGTGATGGGACGCTGATCCGAGGAGCCATGCCACGGCCCAGGCTTGTGGTGAGTGAGCTGCTACCGCCGCGCGCACTGTCGCTTCCCGCAAAGCTCTTCTCAAGAGCGGCCAGCATGGGGAATGCCGCTGTTGAGAGATCTGCGGGGGAGCTCCATGACCGTGCATAAGGCACCACGTTGCTCCCAAACACTTCGAGGTATTCGGCCGAATCGACGATGCTGTCGATTACAGCTGCTTGCCCGTGCTCCGCCTGCAGGGAAATTTTTGCCGACATTTCTGCTTGGGAGTGCGGTGCCCGTCCCAACAGGTGTTTGAAGTTCAGCTCAATGCCGCGCTGAGGGGCAACGGATAAAAAGAATCGGTTTTTGTAAAAGCTTGATTTGGCCAGGCCTCGAATGAAATTACGGACATCGAGGTCGCCGTTGCACAGCTGTGCTTCAAGCTCAGTGCAACGCTCGAAATCCATCACATGGGCGTTGCCAAACACCTGTCGGTATGCAGCAGAGATGACGTCACTCAGCGATGCTGAGTCGTCTGGGCTGTAGCACTCTGCGGTGACGCGGTGAGGACAATCGGCATGACTGCGAGGTCCAACCCCGATCGCCAGTTGATCGCATGATTGCTTGAGGAACTCACCAATCGTGAGAGCAGGTTTCTTGCTGCCCCCTTTGCGCTCAAAGCTGACGGGGCTGCTCCATTTGGTTTCTGCGCCGAATCCTTTTGAGGCTTGCTCGTTTTGACACTGCCACGACAGTGCCGAATGGTTTTGACCTATTCACCAGCGGAGCCGTGGGTCCTGGGGCCAAGCTCAATGGGGCATTTCTGAACAATGCCGATCTGCGCGGTATTGATCTGCGGGGAGCTGTCTTAATGGGGACCTACCTCAGCGGTGCCGACCTGAGTGGTGCACTGCTGGATGGTGTGTCTTTAGCTGGATCCGACCTTCGTTTCGCCACGCTGCGTGGTGCGATGTGCCGGGCGACCCGATTTGGCACGAGCCAACTCGATCTCGCCGATTTCCGTGGTGCTGATTTGCAAGATGCTGCTTTAGACAGCGTTGAATCCATCAAAGGGGCTGACTTCAGCCATTGCTCAGGGCTCAATGATCAGATCACCACCCTGCTGAATCGATCGGCAATGGAACTGGATCACTGGAATCCGCTAACGCGCGGTACTACACGAACAAGCCTGGAATCGCTTCTCAGCCCCCAGCACTGAACGAACTCAAACCACTCAACCCAAAAAAGGCACCCAAAACCCCTGCGAGGGCAAGCAATTGATGTGTCACGCAACACTTGGCAACACTTGATTGAGGTTTATAAAGAAGCTGCTCCACAGCAGCACTTTTGACTGAGTATTGCCTGGTGCTAACGCGAGAAAATTCATGCCTTTTGGACCTGCCTCGCTTCTGGGGGTAGAACGCTTCTCCGAAGAGAGTGAGGCGCCACTAGAACTTCTCCCAGGCGATGAC
>QCVC01000074.1:0-3742 GCA_003210515.1 Synechococcus sp. AG-683-B21
CCCAATAAAGGATCTTCATTGTTAATCAAAGTTGATCTTATGCTTCGCCGGTAATTGATAATCCTTCGACCCAAACATGAGGTGAAATTCCACGATGAGTAACTTCGCAATTCGATTCAAGGTGAAGGATTGAATTTAAAACGGTACGAATGTCACCAGCAACAGTGGCTGCTTCAACTGAGATGCGTTCTCCACCCTTGACCAACCAACCATCAAATGGGAGTGAAAAGGAGCCCTGCGTGGCCTTGACTCCTGCATGCAATGCCGAAAGATCCTCAATCAACACAAACGTATCTTTCTCATTTGAATGATCAAGCGTATTACCACTGGAACAACCTTCACTGGTACCTAGAACAAACCAATCAGGGCCAACAGATACCTTCGCACCGAGGCCAGCATGTCCAGTGGGTTGAACATCAAAGGCTCGTGCCGTCGCTTCAGAGTGAAGAAAGCTCTTCAAAATGCCACGATTGATCAAGCAAAGATTCTTTGTTGGCGTCCCTTCTCCATCAAACGGTGCAGCACTGATATGGCCTGGATGAAGGCCATCATCATGCAAGGATAAGAAAGGCACCGCAAGAGTTTCTCCAATCGATTCTCGTTTACTTAAGCTCACACCATCGAGTACCGATCGCGCATTAAAAATGCTGCTGAAGGCACCTATTAGAGATAGAAATGCCTCCGGCGTAAAGCACACGTTGTAGGTCCCTGTCTCGATGGGCTGGTAGGCAAGGTGACTCACCGTCCGATCAACAGCTTCATCAATACAGCCAGCGATATCCAAGCCTGCACTCCCCAATCCAACACGTAATGCCCCCCCGCTACGAGGTTTGCGCCCTGCTTCTTCAGCTCTGGCATAGAGGTACAAACTGGCCTGGGTGCGCTCCATCTCGCGTAGAGCTCCATCACTATTCAGATACAGACTCTGAGACAGTGATTCAGCCAAACCGTTGTAAGGAACGGTTTGAATCGACGGATGACGACTAAGCAAATCAGCTTCCGCTTCTCGAAGCGTCTCGAGAAGTGGAAGGATTCCACGTCGCTCTTGAAGAGGACGATTTAATTCGGGAAGGGGTGCTTTCGCGAGGGGTGAAAAATGAGGGATGTCATCGGGGTTTCCGAAGCGGCTTGCCTCATGGGCTCCGACCAATGCCTGCTCAAGACCCGCATCAGATAAATCTGTCGTACTGGTTATACCGACTAGACCATCCTTGTTCCATACACGCACAGTGATGGAAGATCGTTGGGATGCCTTGAGTTGTTTCGCTTCACCGCGATCAACTTGGACAGAACAGTCATCACTACAAGCGGCACCAAGATCCCAAGAACTGATCCCTTCACGAGTCGCCAATTTTTGCAATGAGTCGCGTAGAGCAGAGGCATTAAGACCGTTATTTGTTGCCATGATCAACGTCCTCCAACAGTAATTGAGTCCACTTTGATGTGGGGTTGACCAACGGTGACGAAAATACTTCCACTTACAGATCCGCAAAAACCAGCGGCCAACTCAAGATCATCGGCACACATCGAAATTCTCGGCATGACCTCTTTGGCGTCACCAATAAGAGTTGCTCCTTTCACAGGTTTCGTGAGTTCGCCATTTTCAATGAGATATCCTTCCTCAACTGAAAAATTAAATTGACCTGTTGGGCCAACACTTCCACCGCCCATCGCCTTGCAATACAAACCACGATCGACAGAAGCAAGTAGATCTTTTGGTTTGTGAGGACCAGCGGCAATGAATGTGTTTCTCATCCGACTTGCCGCTGCAAATGCATGGCTTTGTCGACGTCCACTTCCCGTTCGTTGATGACCGGTGCGAAGTTCGCCAGCCCGATCACTGATGAATCGCTGAAGAATTCCATCCTTGATCAAAACCGTGCGTTGAGGTTCCATGCCTTCGTCATCCATCGATAACGATCCGAATGCTCCTCCGCTCAGACCCTCGTCGACAGCTGTGACAGATGGGTGCGCGATCAGCGAACCAACTTGATCCGCAAACGGTGTTGTACCCCGTTCAATTTGGGTGGTTTCGAGTAAATGACCACACGCTTCATGGAAAATTACACCTCCAAAACGATTAGCCAATACAACTGGCATTTGCCCAGCGTCAACATAATCAGCGCGCAGCATTGTTCCTGCACTTTCACAAACTTCCGCCGCACTCGTTTGCACATTCCATTGCAAAAGATCATCGGGTCGATCTGTGCTGCCGTAACGACGACCAACGCTCGAACGATGATCACCATCAGCCGCTAAAACCGACAGGCCCGTGGATTGATGAAGTCGTATGTCGCGAGCAAACGTGCCATCTGAAGCGGCGACCAAGACCTCTTGCCAATCCCGCGAGTAGCTGCCGCGTCGCACCTGAAGATGTTGCCCGATTCGTTCGAGCTCGTTTGTTCCTTCTAAAAGTCGCTGACTGGCACTCACCAGGGTGGGACACCGACTCAGCCAATCGTTTTTGGTAACACCATGATCGATCAGTGAATCCAAACCATTGAAACGGTCATCACTGCTGGAGAGCGAATTCACATCAAGCCCAAGCATGGCCAGAGCTTGATCGAGTGCGCGGGTTAATCCGTCCTGAGTTAGATCATTGGTGCTGACAAATCCATCTCTCCCTCCACGAAAAACGCGTAATCCTGCACCCTTGGCGAATGAGGGATTCACACTGGTGATTTGATCCTGTTCGGCTAATACACCGACATGATTTGTTCGTTCAAGAAACACTTCAACGAGATCAGCTCCAGCTCCAGCACCGCGGTTGAGAAGGGTCTCAAGAAGATCCTTCCAGTGGTTTGAAAAAACGTCAGTCAATTGATCGAAGTAATGGTGCCGAAAAACGGTGGAGATTCAGCGCACTGCAGGCTGATATTTGGAACTATCAATGGCCGGCATCAAGAAGAGCTTTGCCATCTCAGCACCATTGGCAACCCAGTAGGGGAGTTTACGAATCAATTTGATCGGTGCTGGTGAATCACTTGCATCGGCAGCATTCAGTGCTGCATTGTTATTAACTAACCGCTCGAGACGAATCCAAAACTTCTTGTTATTCACGTCAAGAACGACTGGGAACACTCTTGCTGATGTGTCGTTCGTTTTTTCGATCACCATTTTGTCGTAAGTCCGGGCGTCTAAGCCAAGTGACTCATAAAACTCCTTTCGTGCAACGTCCCTGACGTACATCGTGGCGAAGACGGCCAATAAGAAAAATCTGCACCACAACTTGGCAACGGGGCCACGAACAGTATCGGGTTGAGCTTTCATTAGTGCGTCGAAGAAATCTCCATGACGATTTTCGTCTTGGCACCAGTTCTCGAAGAAATTAAAGATTGGGAAAATTTTGCTATCCGGGTTTTTCTCGAGATGACGGAAAATAGCGATATATCGCCAATATCCAATCTTTTCAGAAAGATAGGTAGCGTAAAAGATAAACTTAGGTTTAAAGAAGGTGTAATTTTTGCTTGCGGTTAAGAATCCAAGGTCGAGTTGCATTCCAAAATCGCTCATCGATTTATTTAAAAATCCTGCATGGCGAGCTTCATCACGGGCCATGTGACCAAAACATTCAGCCAGCAAAGGATTGGTTGTTTTGATTCGACGGCTTAATTCTTTGTAGAGCAAGAACCCAGAGAACTCAGATGTGCAACTTTGCTCAAGGAATTCAACAAATACTTTTCGCGTTTCAGGGTCAAGTTTGTCCGCAGCCCCATCAAATTCCTCATTTCGGACAAAATGG
>QCVC01000075.1:0-3676 GCA_003210515.1 Synechococcus sp. AG-683-B21
CGCTGGATGGCAACGTTCCCCACCGTGGAAGCCTTGGCTACCTCGTCGTTGGAGCAGGTGCGCTTGCAGTGGCAAGGCCTTGGCTATTACTCAAGGGCACGTCGACTCCATGAGGCAGCCCAGCTGTTGGTGGAGCAGTCCTGGCCCAGGAATCTTGATGGCTGGATGGCGTTGCCGGGGATTGGCCGCACCACCGCTGGCGGAATTGTGTCCAGCGCCTTTAATGAGCCAGCGCCGATTTTGGATGGAAACGTCAAGCGGGTTCTGGCCCGTCTCCATACCCATGGGCGGCCGCCGTCCCGCGATCAGCACTTGTTTTGGCGGTGGAGTGAAGAGCTGCTGGATCTAAGGCGCCCACGGGATTTCAACCAGGCGCTCATGGATCTGGGTGCGACCGTGTGTACCCCGCGCCGGCCGGGTTGTGACCAGTGCCCCTGGAGAGATTCATGCGCTGCTTACGCTTCTGGCGATCCCAGCGGCTGGCCAGTGGTTGAAGAGCGTAAACCCCTTCCGTTTCAAATCATTGGTATTGGTGTGGTGATCAATGCGGCGGGTGACGTCTTGATCGACCAACGGCTGGAAGAAGGACTTCTTGGGGGGATGTGGGAATTCCCTGGTGGAAAGCAGGAGCCGGGTGAGCCGATAGAGGCCTGCATCGCCCGGGAACTGATGGAGGAATTGGGGATCGAGGTTTCAGTGGGGGACCCCCTGATCACGGTCGACCATGCCTATAGCCACAAGAAACTTCAGTTTGTGGTGCATCTTTGTCGTTGGATTTCGGGGGAGCCTCTGCCACTGGCCAGCCAACAGGTGCGATGGGTCCGACCGGAGCAGCTGAAGGACTATCCCTTCCCCGCCGCGAATGCCCGGATCATTGAGGCGTTGCTTGGCAAATTGAATACGACCAATCAGCTTGAAGGACCTGGCATAGGCAGATGATGGCTGATCCCAATGCGGTGATCTGTTTGGGAGAAGCCTTGATCGATCGCCTTGGTCCCCCCGGGGGTGATCCGGCGTGTGATCAACCTGTGGATGACCGGTTGGGTGGAGCGCCCGCGAATGTGGCGTGCGGTTTGGCGCGTCTTGGTACAGCGGCGTCTTTTGTTGGGCGTGTCGGGGGGGATGCGATCGGTGTTGAGTTTCAGCGACTGTTTGCCCAGCGGGGCGTAGATACCTCCACTCTTCAACTCGACCCATCGCATCCGACGCGGATCGTGCTGGTGCGTCGATCTGGCGATGGGGAGCGCCAGTTTCAGGGTTTTGCTGGTAACCAAGACGATGGGTTTGCTGATCAGGCGCTTCAAACGGTTGCCTTGCCCGACTCCGCCCGTTGGCTCTTGGTTGGCACGATCCCCTTGGCATCGGCCCAGTCCGCCCAAGCATTGCTGGATGCCGTGGCCCAAGCGCGATCGCAAGGCATTGCTTTGGCGCTGGATGTGAATTGGCGGCCCACGTTTTGGGATGCCGCCTCGGATCCTGATGCTGGACCCACGCAGGCAGCGCGGGCTTCGATTCGTCCCTTGCTGGAGCAGGCGGCGCTGATCAAGTTTGCTCGGGAAGAGGCCCTTTGGTTCTTTGCTGGGGATGATCCCCGAATGATCTCCTCTGGATTGCCCCAGCGGCCGGATGTGGTGGTCACGGATGGGGCCGCCCCCGTGCGCTGGTGCATTAGCGGTGAAAGTGGAACCCAACTGGCGTTGTGCCCGCCAAAAGTGGTGGACACCACGGGAGCAGGGGATGCCTTCACCGCTGGGCTCCTACACCGTTGGTTGGCTCCGGTGGCTGAAAGGCTGCGTTTTGCGGCCGCTTGTGGTGCCTTGGTCTGTGCTGGTGCTGGGGGCATCGATCCCCAGCCCACGGAGGCTCAAGTGGAGGCATTTTTGGGAGGCGTCAGCTGAGCCCGTCGACCTCCATCCTCAGTGTGGGAGAGCTCTAGCTGCCAAGCCTCCGGAAGCTCCAGGCTGAGCCGTTCCGGCCATTCCACCGCCATGAATGCACCGATTGCTTTGGCTTCTTCGTCTTCCTGTAGAAAGAGATCGTCCGCTGCACTGGATTGTTCGAGCCGGTAGAGATCGAGATGGATCAGCGGCGGATTCCCGTCCGTGTAGTGCTGAGCCAGCGCGAAGGTGGGGCTGGTGATGGGTTCGCCAATACCCAGTGCCAAGGCGATCCCTTGCACCAAGCAGGTTTTGCCTGCTCCTAGAGGGCCCTTGAGCAGCAGGATCGCGTCGCCCGGAAGTCGCTGGACCAGTTTTGTCCCGAGGGCCTGGGTGGCCTCGAGATCCGGCAAATGGATGCCTCTATTAGTAAGTTGGCTCCATCGCGAGCCCGAAGCCTCGGGGCCTCTGCAGAGATTCCAGTTCACATTCTCCCTACGGAGCCAGAAAACCATGGTGGCAGCGCCCACAACCGCGACCGAGCTCAAGCTCGGGACTGACTGCGTGATTGCCGATATCAACCTTGCTGATTTCGGTCGCAAGGAACTTGATATCGCCGAGACCGAGATGCCCGGTCTGATGGCGTTGAGAGCGAAGTACGGCAACGAGAAGCCTCTGAAGGGTGCTCGGATTGCTGGTTCCCTCCACATGACGATCCAAACAGCTGTTTTGATCGAAACCTTGGAAGAACTCGGCGCCGATGTGCGCTGGGCTTCCTGCAACATTTTCTCCACCCAGGACCATGCAGCCGCTGCGATTGCAGCCAATGGCACCCCAGTGTTCGCCGTTAAGGGTGAAACGCTTGAGGAATATTGGGCTTACACCCATCGCATCCTCGAGTGGAGCGATGGTGGTGCTCCCAACATGATTCTCGATGACGGTGGCGATGCCACCGGTCTTGTGATTCTTGGCACCAAAGCCGAGCAGGACATCACCGTTCTCGATAACCCCTCCAACGAGGAAGAGACGTTCCTGTTTGCTTCGATCAAAAAGAAGCTTGCTGAAGATTCCAGTTTCTACAGCCGCACTAAAGCAGCGATTCAAGGGGTCACCGAAGAAACCACTACGGGTGTGGCACGCCTCTACAAGATGCAAAAGAGCGGGGAGCTGCCTTTCCCAGCGATCAACGTCAACGATTCAGTCACCAAGAGCAAGTTCGACAATCTCTACGGCTGCCGTGAGTCGTTGGTCGACAGCATCAAGCGCGCCACGGACGTGATGGTGGCTGGTAAGCAGGCCCTGGTGGTCGGCTATGGCGATGTGGGCAAAGGTTCTGCCCAGTCGTTGCGTGGCCTTGGTGCCACCGTCTGCATCGCAGAGGTGGATCCGATTTGTGCACTTCAGGCGGCGATGGAGGGCTATCGCGTTGTCCGTTTGGAAGACGTGGTGGATCAGATGGATATCTTCGTGACGGCCACTGGCAACTACCAGGTGATCCGCAATGAGCACCTGGTGAAGATGAAAGATGAGGCCATTGTCTGCAACATCGGCCACTTCGATAACGAAATTGATGTGGCGTCACTCAAGAATTACAAGTGGGACAACATCAAGCCCCAGGTGGATCACATCACCTTGCCCAGCGGCAACAAAATCATCCTGTTGGCTGAAGGCCGTTTGGTGAATCTTGGCTGTGCCACGGGCCACCCAAGTTTCGTGATGAGTAACTCCTTTACGAACCAGGTGTTGGCTCAAATTGAGCTCTTCACCAAGGCCAATGAGTACGGCAAAGAGGTATATGT
>QCVC01000076.1:0-3600 GCA_003210515.1 Synechococcus sp. AG-683-B21
GAAGAAGTGAAAGTTAATTGATCAAGCTTGTTGAGTGTAAATGTCTTCGGCCTTAGGAATAACTTTAGTTTTGTTTGATTGATATAAAAAAGGGGGGCTTTCGAGCGCGCCCCATTTCTTTGACAAATTGACTATGAATTTGAATTAGCCTCCATTGCAGTGCCGCACGGCTTGCGCGTTCGACTCGCCTTGGGCGATCATTTCTGTGACACATCCATTGAAGGCACTGCTTTGCTGCTTGAGTGGGCAAAGGCTTAGTGCAATTGCTGCGAGGGAAATGGCCGATACAACTGTCGCTGAAATTTGAACGACTCCATAAGCCAGCATGGCTTTCTTTTTACCGCCACAGCTCTGATTGGTTTGGTTGTCGTCAGCCATGCTTTTTCAAAGTATTTCCAAAAATCTATGGGCAGCAACTGTTCAGCCTTGGTTGTTGAGGGCGCGGATAACCGCCCAATGATTGGTTTGCGCGGGAAGATATGCAATTCAAATTAGTCAGCATATCTAACCCGCTTTGGTTCGCTATTGGGCTAGACCCTCAGTCATGGTGGCGATGCTTGAGAGGGATATCGCGAAAAGGCTGAACACCAATCGGTGGTGGTACTTGACGCTTTTCATCCAAGTCGACAGCACCCATTGCATGGGCAAATGCATCGCCCCACCATTGAAAAAGTGCTTTCATCATTGCTCCGGGATCACTCTTAATGTCATACACCCCTTTGATCAGGACCGCACTAGGTACTTAACCTGATCCGCAATATGTTGCTCTGTTGGTTGAAGGGATCTAAGTAGAAATGCTTGCATTCATTCATGTATCGTCAGTCGATCTTGGCCGTTGATAATAGATTCAACGTTTACATGTTGGAAATGATGCATATTCTGGAGGAAAACTGAATTCACAGTATCTTTTTTGAAAGCCTATTTGTTGCCATCACCATTTGCTCTGTTGTCCCTTCTGACTCCATGGAGGAGAAATGTGCTGGCTCCTTGCGTATGACTGCTTCGCTGCGGCTAAGCACATCAATCTCCGTGTTAGATTTTTATTCAATAGCTAGCTGAAGTGGCTAAAAGTTGCGCCATTGTTGTTCGTGTGTTCGATGGTGAGGCCCCTTACCTGCAATCGTTTATCGATCATCACCGATCGATCGGTATCGACCAGTTTTATCCCGTGATTGCTCCAAGGGGTGCACCTCTATGTCGTGAGATTTTGTCCCGAAATCAGCTAGGTTTTACTGAGGTTGAAGGGCAGAAGATTGGTGCTGTTCGTGGATTGATTAAAGAAGACTATGTGGCTGTGATTGATGCTGATGAATATTTGCATCCTGATCTCCTCCCGTTCATTCAAGAGGAGGCATTTCAGTCGTTGGCGATGCCTTGGAGAATGACTGCCACCCTCTCAGATTCAGGCTTTGAATCAGGTTTGAAGCGGTTTTTTGATTTTCCTCAAATTAAGTCTGTGATGCGTACGCGCTCATTGACAGGTCTCGGTTTGCATCGTTCAGGGACAAGGGGGCGTGGACGCTGTTTGGGTTTGAGCGAGGGCTTGGCCTTCCCGATCCATCATTATTATCTGCGTGGTTTAGATGATCTCATGCTGAAGGAGGGCGGCGTCGTGAAGCGAACATTGGCACAAAGTACTGGTCGAAAGAGTGTCGCTCTTGGGGAAGGGTCTACTGCGCATCAATTGGCTGCTTTTCCAAGTAGGCATGCCAGGGTTGCATTCTTGTTGAGAGTTCTTGATCATTTGCCTGAGCAAAAAGATCCTTATGCCGTATCAACCGATCAAGTGATGTTAAATCGATTGCGTGAACAGATGTCCGTTGATTTGAATTCAGTCAAGGCTGAATTAAGGCAGAGTATTAACAGTATTTATGGAGTCTTCCGCAAGCGTTCTATTCATAATCAAATCAAGGATATAGAGAAAATTTTGGCCGATAAACCAAGTAAAATTAGTTACCAGAAAAGAGTGTTGCGTCAATTGAGATCCGATTACAAAATTCGCCAGTCTTGGCCTTTTCGGTTGCTCAATAGGGTGGGGATTGATCGTCATGTCTTGCCAGGTTGATTGATCGTTTAAGGCATCACTGCCTATCAAGTGATTTCTCAGAGGCCCTGCGTTGATCAATGATCCTGGAAAGTTCGAGCACATAACCAGCTGTGCACCAGCGTCCGTGGCTGCGGGACCGGTTTTCAGCATCGGAGCGGATCTCTGCAGTTTCTGCCATTAGAAGGTCTAGTTCACCCTGCTCGAGCTCATACAGCTCCTGGAGCTCAACGTCGCGCGACAGCAGGTGACTACGGAACCACTTGCGCATCTGCTCTTGGGGAGGAATCTCTTGAATCATGGATGCTGATCAAGCGTTGAAATGCCATTCTCACGGCATGAAGCAACTCAATTGGGCTGATTTTGATGCCTGCGTTCAAGTCCTTACAGAGCGATATAGCGGTCGATCCCTGAACGGTGTGTTTGGTATCCCTCGGGGTGGTCTTTGTTTGGCCGTAGGGCTGAGTCATTCCTTAGGACTTCCTCTGTTAATGGAACCCGGCAACCACTGTTTAATCGTCGACGATGTCTTTGAGACAGGACGGACCTTGCAAGGGCTTCGGCTTCAATGGCCTCAGGCCACCTATGCCGTTTGGATCAGCAAATCTGCTCCCCAATGGTGGGATGCCGCTGAGGTGAGCTTGAGTTCTGAGTGGCTTTTGTTTCCTTGGGAAAATGCCGCAAAAGCGATTGCTGACGAAAGCCTCTATCGCCAATCTCGTCTTGATTCCTAATTAGATGCGCCGCACCATTTATCTGGCATCGCCCTATGGCTTTTCTGAGCAGTGGAAACGCCTGTTGCTTCCTGAATTTATTGATGCATTGACTGCGCTTGGATTAGAGGTTTGGGAGCCTTTCACGCGCAATGGCCAGATTGATTTTGCAGAACCTGGCTGGGCTTATCGCGTTGCACAAAAAGATCTTCAAGATGTTCGTGATGCAGATGCTCTTTTTGCGATCGTGAATGGAACGCCTCCTGATGAGGGCGTCATGGTGGAACTGGGTGCTGCCATGGCTTTAGGTAAACCAATTTTTCTGTTTCGTGATGATTTTCGTCGTTGTACCGACTCTGAGGAGTTTCCACTCAATCTGATGCTCTTTGCCGGATTGCCAGAGATTGGTTGGCAAGATTTTGTCTATGAAAATATTACGGATATCGCTAAACCTGACAAAGCACTGATGCGTTGGGTACACCCAATTGCATGAAAAAATGAAAGGGATTTATTCTTAAAAAATATTGTTTTCTTGGTGCAATCAAGATCGTGATTGTTGAATGCAGCTTCCCTTGGCTAGTTCGTCCAATCTGTTGATCAAATCGCTTGATGTGTCCTGTCTCAATGTTGAAAGATTGTGCAATTCAAATTGCAGTTGTGTGTTGATTTTTAAACTGCCTTGAACGTAAATGGTTGTTGTATTCATTGTGTTTGTAGTTTTGCTGGGATGTTGCTTTGCCACGAAGCCCAATGGAGCCTGGAATGACCACGTGTAATTGAGCTGTCCATATCCGATGGCTCCCGACTGCCAGCGTCCTAATGATTGAAAGTTTTCAGCCAGAA
>QCVC01000077.1:0-3491 GCA_003210515.1 Synechococcus sp. AG-683-B21
CTCCACCTCATCGAGAAGGAGCACGGCATAGGGACGCCGCCGCACCGCCTCAGTGAGCTGACCACCCTCCTCGTAACCGACGTAACCCGGTGGCGCGCCGATTAACCGCGCCACGGCGTTGCGCTCCATGAACTCACTCATATCGAGGCGTACCAACGCCTCTTCTTCATCAAATAAGGATGCCGCCAAGGCCTTGGCTAACTCCGTTTTTCCCACACCGGTCGGGCCAAGGAACAAGAACGAACCCACCGGTCGTCGCGAATCCTTCATCCCTGCACGGGCGCGGCGGATCGCCGCTGCCACCGCCGTGACCGCCTCCGCCTGACCAATCACCCGTTCCCCGAGGTGAGCTTCCAAGGCCAAAAGCTTGCGTCGCTCTCCGGCGAGCAACCGCTGCACAGGAATGCCTGTCCATCGCGCCACGAGATCAGCGATATCGCCGGCCTCCACCTGCTCCCTCAATAACGCGGTGCCGGCGGCCTGCGCCTCAGCCTGACAAGCCTCAAGCTCCTCTCGGCGTTGCTGAAGTGTGTGCAATTGGTCGTACTGCAAGCGCGCTGCTTCCTCCAGATCACCGTCGCGCTCCGCCTCAGCGATGGCATGGCGAAGATCTTCGTCCTGACGCAACAACTGGCCGAGTTCGTCCAATTGGTTCCGCTCCTCTTGCCAACGACGACGCAAGTCGTCGAGGCGGGCCGCACCATCGAGACGGTTGCGTTGCAACTGAATTCGCTCAGCTTCCGGGGCCTGTTCTGCCGCCAGCACGGCCAATTCAACCCGGCGAAGATCGGCCTCTGCCTCCTCCACCACCTGTGGCTTGGAGGTGACTTCCATCTTGAGTTGGGCAGCCGCTTCATCGATCAGATCAATGGCCTTATCCGGCAAACAGCGATCACTGATGTACCGATCCGCCAGTCGATTCGCGGCTTGCAGCGCCTCATCCGTGATCGACACGCCGTGATGCAGCTCATAACGCTCTTTCAAGCCACGCAGAATCTCCAAGCTCAAGGGCAAATCCGGCTCTCGAATCAGCACCTGCTGAAAGCGACGATTCAAGGCTGGGTCCTTCTCCACGGTGCGGCGGTAGTCCTCGGGCGTCGTGGCCCCGATGCAACGGAGATCACCCCTGGCGAGGGCAGGCTTCAGCAAGCTGCCAGCATCGGTGCTACTGCGCTCGCTCCCCACCACCGTGTGCAATTCGTCGACAAACAACACCACCCCCGAATCAGGGCGACTCACCTCCTCCAAAACCGAGCGAAGCCGTTCCTCAAATTGACCCCGAAATTTGGCGCCGGCGATGAGGGCTCCGAGGTCGAGGGATATCAATCGCATCCCCTGAAGCGATTCCGGGACTTCACCGGACACAATCCGCTGCGCCAACAATTCGGCGACGGCCGTCTTTCCCACTCCGGGTGCCCCAATCAGCACCGGATTGTTTTTGCTGCGACGCGATAAGACCTTGATCAAATTGCGGATCTCACTGTCTCGGCCGATCACCGGATCCAGCCGACCGGCCTCCGCCTCCGCCGTGAGATCACGCCCGAAGGATTGAAGGGCGCTGGGCGGCGTCTCGTGCTCCTCCATCTCCAAGCGCTGGGATTCTGCAGACGGCAGCGCTGGTTCCGTTGGAACCACGTCAGCCCCATTCCTCCGAGAAGCCTGGGGCGGATTCAAAGGCTGTTGCTGTTCGCGAGAGGCCTGTGGATCACGAGCCGGCTGGGATGGACGTGACAGCCGAGACGACTGGGGGGTCGGCCGAGCCGGGGAAGGCGAAGGCTGCGATGGCGAAGGCTGGGAGGGCTGAGCCGCGACAGATGGACCTTGCAACAACTCCTCCAACCGGTCGGCGGATAAGCCCAACCCTGCAAATAACTCAGCACCGAGGCGTGGGTCAGCCCCAATGGCCATGAGCAGCTGAGGAACATCAATCCGTTCCACTCCCCAGCGTCGACGCACCGCATCCGCCGACTCCAGCAACTGCTCCAAGTCTTCGCCGATGAACAGATCCGTCCCTCGCCCGGAAGGCTGATCGGCCAGCACATCCTCCAAGCGGTCCAGCAACTCATCCACCACCAGGGGCAAGCCTTCCACCCAAGTGCGAGCAACTGGATCCGTGAACAGCACCTGAATCAGATGCTCCACATCGAGTTGTTCATGCCGCCAACGGCCGGCAACATCTTGGGCACTCAGGAGGAGATCCCAAGCGGCGTCACTGAAACGGTCGGGGTCGTGGGTGAGGCTGCCGTTGAAGGAAGGGGAACCAGTCATCCAGGGTTAAACAGCTGCTTTGGAGGAGAGCTCGATCAACTCCACTTTGTAACCGTCGGGATCTTCGACAAACGCAATCACCGTGGTTCCGTGCTTCATCGGCCCTGGTTCACGCACCACACGACCACCTTTTCCAGCAATGCCCGCACAGGTGGTTCGAATGTCGTCGACTCCAAGAGCGATGTGCCCATAAGCATCCCCAAGGCTGTAGGCGTCGGCATCCCAGTTATGGGTGAGTTCCAACACCGTTTGCTCGGTTTCAGGGCCATACCCCACAAACGCCAAGGTGAACCTGCCGCTGGGATAGTCCTTGCGGCGCAACAGATTCATCCCCAAAACACCCGTATAGAAGGCCAACGAACGCTCTAAATCTGTAACCCGGAGCATCGTGTGCAGCATCCGCATGACGAAGAAACCGGTTGGGTGATCGTGCCCATATTCTGACCGCCGAGATTCACCCGCGACAGGGCTGACAGGGGCGACCCATAGGATTCAGGAGTTAACCACCTCGTCACAACGTGATCGATTCCCTCGACCTCGTCATCGACACCATCGTGGCCCGGGAGGTGCTCGATTCCCGGGGCAACCCAACCGTCGAGGCCGAAGTGCTGCTCGAAGGCGGTGCCATGGGACGCGCCATCGTGCCAAGCGGTGCCAGCACCGGGGCCCATGAAGCCCATGAACTTCGCGATGGCGGAAAGCGGTATATGGGAAAAGGTGTCAGCCAGGCTGTCACCCATATCGAAGAGCGCATCGCCCCAGCTCTCTGTGGCTTATCGGCCCTCGATCAAGCCGCTGTCGACGCAGCGATGCTTCAACTTGACGGCAGCGACAACAAATCCAACCTCGGTGCCAACTCAATCCTGGCGGTGAGCATGGCCACGGCACGGGCCGCTGCCAATGGGCTGGGTTTGCCCCTTTACCGGTATTTGGGGGGGCCGCTGGCCAATCTCTTGCCGGTGCCATTGATGAACGTGATCAATGGCGGCGCCCATGCCGCGAACAGCCTGGATTTCCAAGAGTTCATGCTGGTTCCCCACGGCGCCCCAAGCTTCCGAGAAGCGCTGCGAATGGGTACCGAGGTGTTCCACACCCTGAAGGGATTGCTCAGCGCCAACGGCATGAGCACCGCTGTTGGCGATGAAGGCGGCTTTGCACCCGATCTCGGCAACGTAGAAGCCGGGGAAATCCTGGTGGAGGCAATCAGCAAGGCCGGCTACAAA
>QCVC01000078.1:0-3382 GCA_003210515.1 Synechococcus sp. AG-683-B21
CTGGGCGTTCAGGTTGCTTTGCTGTTCACTCAGTTCCGACAACTCCCGTTCAATGCGTTGCAGCCGTTCTTGGCTGGCACTGTCCGACTCGCGGCCAAGTGAGAGTTTCTCCATCTCAAGCTGAAGAATTTTGCGATCGATTTCATCGATCTGCTCAGGTTTGGAGGTGATTTCCATCTTGAGGCGAGCGGCTGATTCGTCCACCAGGTCGATGGCCTTGTCGGGGAGGAACCGATCGGCGATATAGCGACTGCTCAGCACTGCAGCTGCGACTAGGGCGCTGTCGGCAATGCGCACACCATGGTGCACTTCGTATCGCTCCTTTAAACCTCGCAAAATTGAAATGCTGTCTTCCACCGTCGGTTGATCCACCAGCACCTGCTGAAAGCGGCGTTCGAGGGCCGGATCCTTTTCAATGTGTTGGCGATGTTCATCGAGGGTTGTGGCACCGATGCAACGCAATTCACCTCGGGCCAGCATTGGCTTGAGCAAATTGCTCGCGTCCATGGCACCACCGGTGGCACCCGCACCAACCACGGTGTGGATTTCGTCGATGAACAGCACGATTTGACCGTCCGAAGCCGTCACCTCTTTCAAGACGGCTTTCAGGCGCTCTTCAAATTCCCCGCGGTACTTGGCCCCTGCAATAAGGGAGCCCATATCGAGGGCAATCAGCTGTCGGTTCTGGAGTGCTTGGGGTACGTCACCATTCACGATGCGCTGGGCCAACCCTTCAACGATGGCCGTTTTGCCGACGCCGGGCTCGCCAATTAAGACGGGGTTGTTTTTCGTCCGGCGACTGAGAATTTGAATGGTGCGACGAATTTCTTCGTCGCGCCCGATGACGGGATCGAGCTGACCTTCTTTGGCTGCGGCGGTGAGATCACGTCCATATTTTTCTAGTGATTCATAGGTTCCTTCTGGGTTTTGATCACTCACCGTTTGATTTCCGCGCACCGCTGTGATGGCCTCTCGTAATTGGTTGATCGTGATGCCGGCTTGGCTAATCAGCTGCCGACCGCAGCGATCATCGCTAGCCAGGGCCAGCATGAGGTGCTCGATCGAGATGTAGCTGTCGCTAAAGCTGTTGCGTTCAGCTTCAGCCCGATCAAGCGTTGCATTGAATCCCCGCCCAAGAAACACCGATTCTGGCGGTGAGCCCATGTTGGGTTGACGCTTTAGGTGCGCTTCAACGGCGGTTTGGATGGTGGCTGGATCAACGCCGCATTTCTTCAAGATCCTTGCAGCCAGACCATTTTGCTGAAGCAATGCCAACAAAAGGTGTTCGGTCTCTAATTGCTGGTGTCGGGATGTCTGTGCGATCTGTTGAGCAGACACAATCGCCGACCAGCCCTTTTCGGTGAATTGTTCAGCAGTGGGTTGCATATCAAGGTCTTAAAGCTGGCTCAACCGTATGGGGGGTGTTCAGAACAGGAGGGCGGCAAACCGAAGCGTGCTGTTGGGGGTCTACGACGAAGGCCGTGTAACCCGATCTTCTTTTTAGAGTTCACCGACCAGTGGTGTTGTTATGCCAGAACAAGAGCTCGTTGATGCCTTAGTTCGTCAAGGATTAGCGCTTTCCACGACTGCCGGGGGCGAGCTTGAGCGCAGTTGCTGGATGGTGGTTCATGAGCATCACCACGGCGTACGACCCTCTGAATACGACATCCGGGAGATTGATGAGGAGCTCTACTTAGCGGTGCTGGATGCAGCGCGTCAGCACAGCTAGCTGAAGCCCTGGGCTTTCGCCTGGGGTCTTAAGTCACGCAGCTGACCGTCGAGGAGGGCCATGCGTTCAGCTTCAGCCCCCACATGAGGAGCGATCGAGACGCCTGCCTTTGTCATGGCTAAATACGCTGTTTTCTCGTCTTGCGACCCCGTTGCACTCTGCAAGTACCGCTCCACTGCAACGCTCGCCGTTTCGTCTGGTGCGAAGTAGATGGTTCCCGGTCCTCGGCGAATCGTTGTCAGGCCTTGTTTGCGGCTGCGCTGCTGAACTCCAGCCCAAAGTTTTCCCTGGCTTTGGGTCATGTAATCGTTCAAGTTGCCAAGCTCCGTGTCCTCCACCAGGGCCATGCTGGTGCCGTCCACAAAATCACTTAACAGGGTGATCACTGCCATTAAGTCTTTGGAGGCTGAAACGATGAGTTGATACGACTCACTTCAAACCATTGGGTCATTGCGCTATCCCGACTGTCTTGGTTGAGATCCCGTTGATTCACCGAAAAGCCCAGTTGGTTCGCAAGGGCGATGAGTTCATCATCACTGCGACAGGACGATGCAGCTTTCCTCACTTTCTGGCTGTGCTCGACGGCATGGAGGAAATCAGATACAGCTTCTCGGCTCATCGACTTACCAACCCATTTCTGCCTGCTGTTCGACGTAGGTCGCTACAGCTACGATTTCTGATTCGCTCAATTTGCCGGCGTAGGACGGCATGGCATTTTTGCCAGCTTCGATTTGATGCTCAATCGCTTCAAGAGGATCCTGGGGATATTCAGTGAGGTGCGCATTGAGATCGCGAATGTTGAGGGTGCGGCTGGCCCGAATCACGTTGCCACCTCCCATGTGACATGCCGCGCAATTTTGACTGAAAATTTGTTCGCCCTGTTCAAGGGGACTGTCAAAGGCCAGCACAGATTCCGGTGTAGTCATTGGACCGACAAGGGTCAATAACAACAGGATTAATCCGGCGATGCGAGCCATTGAAGAGCCATTGGTACCCAAGCCTATTCAGCTGCAAGCTCAAACGAAAGATCCCCGAACCGTGAATGAAACAAACACGATTCGGGGATTGTTATTGGTTGGTTTCAACAGGCGAGCGTTAGCTCATCATTCGACAATCACTTTGCCCACCATGCCAGCACCACGGTGGGGCTCGCAGTAATAGTCAAAGGTGCCGGCTTCCGAGAAGGTTTCCTCCCATGATTCGCCGGGATTGAAGGCGAGATCGGAGTGGCTGAGCTCGTCATGGCCTTCGAAAACAGCGTTGTGAGGAGCCAGTTTGTTGTTCACAAACTTGACGGTGTCGCCAGCGCTAATCGTGACGGAGCTGGGTTCGAAAGCGAGCATTCCGGCATCTGTACCGAGCTTCACTTCGACGGTTGCAGCCTGAGCAGAACCGACGTTGAGGCCGATCAACATCAGGAGTGCACAGCATGCTGCTGCAAAGGAACGAATCACAGACCGCATTTGAATTAAGTGAATGGATCGACTTTACGACTCATTCTCGGTTTCCCGCGATTGGGAAGCCCTGAATCGATAAGAACTGTTTCCAGGCTTGGAGCATGACTTGTTCCACCGAATCGCTCCGGAGTGCTCGCTGGGGAGTGAATGAAGTGTCGCTGACGGATGCTGAATCGATCCCAATCGTTGATTTCAA
>QCVC01000079.1:0-3370 GCA_003210515.1 Synechococcus sp. AG-683-B21
CCCATCACCGTCAATGAAATGGTGCGCTTGGGTGGAAGGAATCTGCAGCAGCAGGAAGAGTTCATGGCGAAACAACTCCTAATGCGGGTCGGCATGGAACAGCTGGCTCAAAGGCGGTTGAGCGATTTATCCGGAGGGCAACAACAGCGCGTTTTGCTGGCAAGGGCACTGATGCAACAAACCGGTGTCCTGCTTCTCGATGAGCCATGCAGCGCAATCGACCCACCAACTCGCGAACATTTACTGTCGGTGATGCGAGAACAAGCTGATGCAGGACAAACATTATTAGTCAGCAGCCACGATTGGGGAAGTGCGCTCGACAGCTACGACAAAGTACTCGTGCTTGACAACACATTATTAGCTAATGGTACTCCCTCAGAAGTCCGTGAAAAACTAAGCGATATGACATGCATGATGGGGAGTCACTGCTGTGGATGAAACTCAAATCTGGTGGCTAATGCCACTCATCATATCTTTATTAATTGGTGTTATTTGTCCTACGACAGGCTCAATATTAATCACTCAAAGACGAATACTATTAGCCAATCTGATGGCTCATTCTGTCTTGCCAGGATTAGTCCTAGCCTTAGCAATTGGGATTGACCCAACAATCGGTGGCCTCATCAGTGGTTTACTGGGTGCCCTAATCGCAGAACGCCTAAATCAACGATTTAAAGGCCGGGAAGAGTCATCAATGAATACTGTGTTAGCGGGCTTCACGGCCATTGGGGTGCTTCTTGTGCCATTGCTCCAAACACGTGTAGACCTAGAAACGATTTTATTTGGAGATCTACTTGCTGCAAACAGCAGCGACATAACCAGAACTTTGATAGCAACAACCGCACTCATCTTTTTACTATTGACGCGTTACCAAGACTTGGTCTTCATTGGCGTAGATCCAGATGGTGCAATAGCTGCCAAACGACCGGTTTCACAGATTCGATTTTTAGCAATCGTTATCACAGCACTTGTGATTATCAGTGCAATCACCGCCGTTGGAATCATACTTGTTATCGCATTAGTGTGTGCACCGGTTTTAATGCACATCGAGAAAAGTAGAAGCCTCAAACAGTTAATCATGAAATCAGCCGCAACTGGCCTAGCACTGACGAGCGGGGGCATGCTGCTTGCAATTGCGGTCGATCTTCCCCCAGGACCAGTAATTGGAAGCCTTTGCATGATTGCACTTATTTCAAAGCAAATTCAAACAAACTAATAACAAAGTAGAAATGCAAAACGCTTCCAATTATTCAATCAATCATTGAAATTTAACAACAGACAAGCCAACAAACAAGAAACACAAAACGTCCAAAAATCCAGAGGCCAAAGCATTATCCATGACAGCAATACACATTACCCCGCAGAAGATTGCGCAAAAAGCTCACGACTAATATAATATCTAACAAACATTGTACGCGACAATAAAAATAAAGCCCTAAAAAATCACCAATAGAGATCGAATATGAAATGTATATTGCCAAGCCAGCAAAGGGCAATAAACCATCGACCAACATGCTATATTCTGCTTACATCATTCCTGAAAACTTGGCTCTGACAAATAAAGCCATTCATGAAGGATACATTTATATAGGGCCCGCATCACTATGTCCATGCCCAGACATCAATACTCCTTTTCTCGTGATCACAGGAGACAACAATAAATATGCAAAAATATTAATACAACAGCACTCAAAATTGCAATTACGCAAAGAAGATAATTTTGAAATTAATCATGGAGTTATTGGAAGAAAAACGAGCAAGAAAACATGGTATACATATAATAAAAGCTTCTTAAATGGTGTTTTCGCAGCCCCTTTTATCAGGTGGTGCAATCCCTCCCAACAGTTAGAAATACTCCGAAGATCCGAAATTCAGTCACACAAACTAGAAGACTTAATCCAAGACTCAAATATTCTGAAAAGAAAAACGAATAATCTTCACATCAGTATTGCCCAAGGAGATCCATTCCTAACCATAAAACGCTCGGCTAAAATAATACAGTTATGCTCTTCCATTGATCTAACACTTCATCCACTAGCCCTAATCTGGAAGGATTCAATTAATCAATACCTTAAAAAGAAAGGTTTTTATCAACTTGTCGACACACCATTGATTTGGACTCGAGACGAGAGAAATGAATCATCCATAATTCCCCTTTCCAATCCAAGCGAAAGCAGTAAATACATTGATGAATCAATTCAAACATTACTGAGATTAATTAATTTCGAAGCCTATAAGAAAAACAACAAAGAGCTGAGCAACCTTTTCTTAGCGAGGCAAATAGTATCAGGAGAGCTTGAATTATCGCGCAAACAAATCATATTATCTAGCATTCGACAAAAATTGTTCCAAAGAAAAAATGGAATTACAGTCGCAGCGAAGACAATCTCTCCAAGTAATAATAAAAAAGTAGAATTAGATCAATCAGAAGATTCGATATTCAATCATCCCGTCAAATCACAGAAAAAAATAGGTGGCCACATCGATGGATTTGGTGAATCGCGCGCGCTTCGTGGATGGGTCGATGCACATCAATTCGGTACGCATCCCCCCTCCATTCAAATAGTATGGACAGAGAAGAATCAACTCATTGGAGAATCAGAGGCTTCTCTGCCAAGGCCAGATCTACACAATATTCTAGGGGGTGAAATCAACTGTGGTTTCTCAATCAAACTAACATTATTTACTGATTATTCACTTTCTGAGTGGCTGGATCAACCAGTCACATTGAACATTATTGAAAGCAAAAGTGGATTACCAATAGCAGGCTCACCATGGAAGATCACAGAATCAATGAAGTGCTGCCTGATCGAGGAAATCACGTCTGAAAAAGTATCATCTGGAGAACATGAACAGATTAATGAATATTTATCTAAATCAAGTAATAGTCAGGCAACGAGCAGCATCAGAAAGCGATTATTGGAAATCTCATCACTTCGCTGTTGTGCTGGATATTGGAAGGATCTTCCCATTGATTTGGCCATCCAAAACCATACAAAAAATGCGGCCCTAGACTATGGAAGTAATAGTGAATCAGCAACAAGGTTAGAACTTATCTTAAAAGCTTTCACATATATGATTGAGTTTATAGATCAAAGTAACATTCATGATAGCCAGTCGGCCCATAACACACAAGAGAGTCTTGAAGGATGCTTATTCAACATTAATTTACTGATAAAGGAGCGAAGTTTTATTGGGCTTCAAGATTGGGAAAAAGAGATCTGGCGATCCTCATGTGTACCAATATCGGAAATTTTGATTGCAACACTCTTTCTTCAAGATATTCCACAACGATTAGGCAAAGCAGGCCCATTAGTCGATACAATCGCATCAATTGCGGCAGGAGTCTATACAGACCAACCAACTTCAT
>QCVC01000080.1:0-3271 GCA_003210515.1 Synechococcus sp. AG-683-B21
CAAAAGCATTGATGCAACGCAATCTGTATTGATCGACTCATTGGGGGGATTCGTTGCCGCTCGCCTGGATTTGGACAGTGCTGCTTGGACCGATTATTGCGAGGATCTGATCGTCACCCTGCGTCATCTCACTTTTAAGTGCGTTTTGGTGATCGAAGAAACTGGATGGGGTGTCGTTCCTCCGACCCAAATTGGCGGCTTGTTCCGAGATCGACTGGGTCAATTGGCACAACAGTTGGATCAAATAGCGGATGTGAGTTGGCTTGTCTTGCAGGGGCGAGCTGTTGATCTTCGCTCCATCAGTCACCCCGTTCCATGAGCATCGTGAACCCAGAAGCCCCATTGCGGGTTGCCTTATTTGAACCTCGAATCCCTCCCAATACAGGGAACATCGCGCGAACTTGTGCGGCATTTCAGCTACCCCTTTCGCTAATCGAACCACTGGGGTTTCAAATTGACGACCGCAGCGTTCGTCGAGCTGGTCTCGATTATTGGCCCCATGTGCAGTTGTCGACGCATGGCAGTTTCGAGGCCATGAAACAGGTTTTACCCCCACAAAGCCGGATCATTGGTTGCAGCCGTCGTGGAGGCAGTTGCCTGAGCGACTTCGAATTTCAACAGGGAGACGTGTTGCTCTTTGGTCGTGAAGACACTGGCCTTCCTGATGCTGTGCGCGAGCAGTGCCACACCATTGTCACGATTCCAATGCCAGGGGCAGCGGATTCCAGCGGTCAAGGAGGCGTAAGAAGCCTCAATCTGTCTGTTGCCTGTGCACTTGTGACCTATGTGGCAGGCCATCAGTTGCAACTGTGGTGATCAAAGGACTGCGCTAACCCCCCTTGCACCCACTGCATCGGCTCGTTACGTTCAATCGGTCTTCTGAGGTTGTATGCGGGCACTGCTCCTATTGGCAAGTGCAACGACTCCCTTCTTGGCCCTCTCGGTTTGGAGTGGCTTACCCGGGCATGCAGATAACAACGTATTCAACTTGGCGGAGCTCCCTCCCCTCCCTGTAGAAGTTTCAAAACGTCCGACTCTTCAATCCGCTACGCAGCTTTCCTCGTCTTCAGACCAGTCAGCATCGTCCGACGACCATTCTCTCTGGTTCCAACTCACCCGTTCGATTTCGCTCACTCAGCTCGCTAAATCTCTTGATCTGCCCCCAGATCAACTGGCTGAGCTGAATGGTCGCTCTACCAGCCATCGTTTTTCAGTTAAAAGTTGGGCTGTCGTTCCTGCGTCTCTTGGTGATCGAGCTGAATTGATCATTGGTCTTGATAAGAGGTCGCGTCGGGATTCGGCTCCACTTACAACCCCCCCACCGGTATCTGAACTTGCTGCTGTTCAAAAAGGCGATTCCTTGGCATCGTTTTTGGCTCGCAATGGTGTTTCTCGTGCAGAACTAAAAACCTTTAACCCCGGTTTACAGCTCAACGAATTAACGGTTGGCCGCGAGTTGCGAATAGCCCAAGCTTCACCGGGTCAATCGATGCTTGCTATTCGTCCAACAATGAGTGGTGCTGCTGCTTGGCCCATACAATCTTCTTTCAACCCTGGACGCACTCCAGCAGAACGGCTGAAGTTTGGCCGTGATTATCTCTGGCCAACTAAAGGGGTTTTCACCTCCGGCTTCGGCTGGCGTTGGGGGCGCATGCACAAGGGTATTGATATTGCTAACAACACGGGAACGCCGATTTTCGCTTCCCGTGATGGTGTTGTGTCTTTTGCAGGGTGGAGTGGTGCCTATGGGTATTTGGTTGAGATGTCCCATGCTGATGGGGACTCAACCCGCTATGCCCATAACAGCCGAATCTTGGTCAGAAAAGGTCAGATCATTCCTCAGGGTTCCCGGATCTCTTTGATGGGGAGTACAGGACGAAGTACAGGGCCTCATCTCCACTTCGAAATACGCCGCGCTGGTGGTGCAGCACTCAATCCTTTGAGCAAACTCCCTGCACGTAAGGCATAAAAAGGTGGTGACCGATCGTTCTTGACGTTGACTAATCACAAAAAAGTTAAATTGATCGTTAAAGATCAATTTTTTTTGTTGTTCATATAAGTGTCAGAGGGGAGACTTGAACTCCCGACCTCAGGGTTATGAATCCTGTGCTCTAACCAGCTGAGCTACTCTGACAAACGGCCTCTAGGCCAGTGTGCATCATACATCTCAGGGTTCACCAATCAGCGCATTTGAATCGCATTCAGCCGGTCTCGGAATGATTGAGGACTCTCGGATTGGACCACATCCACCGTTTCACTCACGATTTGGGTAGAGATCTTGCGTTGCACTGCACCACGGCGAGTTGTGTTGCCCCTTGAACCAGTACCAGGACGTCGAAGGCCTCCTGTTCGCTGGTCTCGCTCGAGGGGCTTTTTCTTCAAATCTCCCCTCAATTGATTGAGGAGCCTGAAATGCCCCGTTGCACTGAATTTGCGGAGAAGGGAGGGGTCCCAACGGGATGTCTGTTCAGTCATTGGCTGAGTGGTGGGCGTGACAAGCACGAAGACGTGATAATTTGATACGTAAGACTGGAAGTCGTTTCGACTACGGGTTAGTCCCTCTCGGCTTCCGGTTAATCCTCACTGTATGACGATCATGACCGATAACGGTTGCCTGCGCGTGGGCCAAAAGGCCCCTGATTTCACTGCTACTGCTGTGGTGGATCAGGAATTCAAGGAGATTTCCTTATCTCAGTACAAAGGGAAGTACGTGGTGTTGTTCTTCTATCCGTTGGACTTCACGTTTGTCTGCCCTACGGAGATCACCGCGTTTAGCGATCGCTATTCAGATTTCTCCAGCAAGAACACTGAAGTTCTTGGCGTCTCCGTAGACAGCCAATTCAGCCATCTGTCGTGGATTCAAACAGCTCGCAACCAGGGCGGCCTTGGCGACATCAACTATCCCTTGGTGTCTGACCTGAAGAAAGAAATTGCGACCGCTTACAACGTTCTTGATGACGCAGAGGGTGTTGCCTTGCGTGGCTTGTTCATCATCGATCCTGATGGTGTAATCATGCATTCCACCATCAACAACCTGCCCGTTGGTCGCAATGTTGATGAGACCCTTCGTGTGTTGCAGGCCTTCCAGTACGTCCAGGCCAATCCTGACGAAGTGTGCCCCGCAAACTGGACTCCTGGTGAAAAAACAATGAAGCCAGACCCAGAAGGTAGCAAAGAATATTTTTCCGCAATTAGCTAATTGATCGTTTTCTCGATTCGTCGAGTCGATCATTTGAAACCCCTTCGGTTATGCCGTAAGGGGTTTTTTTTA
>QCVC01000081.1:0-2974 GCA_003210515.1 Synechococcus sp. AG-683-B21
CAAAGGGCAGCCGGACCGCCCCCGATCACCAACACATCAGCGACATCAGCCAAGGTCAGCCCTCAGCTGATGGTTCAGACGACTCCTCTGCATTGGCTTCGTTGTCGTCGTCCGTTTCCGCCTCGGGCGGCACCAGCACCACATCCGCCAAGCGATCGCCCTTATCGAGACGCTGCAAGCGAACGCCGGTGGCGGCTCGAGATTGCTGAGGAATGGCATCAGCGCTGGTGCGCACAATTACACCCTTTTCACTCACCAACAACAGCTCTTCCCCAGCCCCCAACACCCGCAAGCCCACGAGTTCATCGGCATCGGTGCGGAACTTCATCGCGCGCAGCCCCATGCCAGCCCGTTTCTGCAAACGGAATTGGGTAACGGGAACCCGCTTGCCAAGCCCAGATGCCGACGCCACCAACACCCATGGGCCTTCCGCGGCCACAGCCGTTTCAGCTACGTCTCCTGCGTCGTCGCCATCCCCAGCATCATCGGCACTGGCGGCGATTTGATCGGCCAACTCCGCTGGCAGCACATCCATGCTCACCAAACTGTCGCCCTTGCGCAGGTTCATCGAACGCACGCCGCGGGCGGTGCGACCCAGGGGTCGCAATTCACCATCCGCCAAGCGGAAGTGGATCGTCATCCCAGCCTTCGAGCCGATCAGCACACTGTCGCCTGGGATCGACAACCGCACCCAGGTGAGCGCGTCGCCATCTTCCAAACCAATGGCAATCAAGCCGTTGGAACGGATATTGCTAAACGCTGAAAGTCGAGTGCGCTTGATGAAGCCACCCTGGGTGAGCATCAACAAATCGGTGTCGTCGTTGAATTCCGAAACGGCTAACAACGAGGTGATCGCCTCCTCCCGAGGAATCGGCAGCAGCTGCACCACCGGCGTGCCTTTGGCGGTACGGCTGCACTGCGGCACCCGATAGGCCGGCAGCGCATAGGCCACGCCCCGATCGCTAAACAACAGCAACGTGTCGTGGTCGTTGCAGCCGATGAACAGCTTCACCGCTTCTTCACCCTGGCTACGGGTGCCGGCTTTACCGCGGGTGCCACGGCTTGTGGCTTCGAATTCACTCACCGGCATCCGCTTCAGGTAGCCGGTCTCCGTAAGCAACACCACCGAGCGCTCATTCGCGATCAGGTCGATATCTTCCAGGCCACCAGCCAGATCCAAAATCTCGGTGCGGCGGGGCACGCTATGGCGCTCACGCAGCTGGACAAGCTCCTCTTGGATGATGCCCAGCACCCGTTCCCGACGGCCGAGGATGTCTTTGTAGTCGGCAATCTTGGTGACGAGATCTTCGTGCTCCAGGCGGATCTTGTCCGCTTCAAGCGCGGTGAGCCGTCTCAGTTGCATCTGCAAAATCGCATCCGCCTGCACCGCAGACAGCCCATGACGGTCTTGCAATTGCGTACGCGCCGTTGCTGTGTCGGGTGCGGCACGGATCAAGGCAATGATCGGATCGAGCTGATCTAGGGCCAGCAGCAAGCCCAGCAAAATGTGGTCGCGCTCTTCCGCCTTGCGCAACAGATAACGGGTGCGCCGCTCGATCGTCTCGATGCGGAAGTCGAGGAACACCTCGAGCATCTTGCGCAGGGTGAGCAGGATCGGCTCGCCATTCACCAGCGCCAACATGTGGGCACTGAAGTTGCTCTGCAACGGTGTGAGCTTGAACAGGTTGTTCAACACCACCTGCGGGTAGGCATCCCGACGCAACTCGACAACGATCCGCATGCCATCGCGGTCGCTTTCGTCGCGGATGTCGGAAATGCCCTCCAGTTTCTTGTCGTTCACCATCTCAGCGATGCGTTCAATCAACGCCGCTTTATTGGTTTGGTAAGGCAGGGCCGTAATGATCACGGCATCCCGATCAGGCCGACCGGGGGCTTCGATCGTTTCAACCTCAGCCACGCCGCGCATCGTCACCGAGCCGCGGCCACTTAAATAGGTTTCGCGGATCCCGGTGCGACCCAGAATCTGGCCACCGGTTGGGAAGTCGGGGCCAGGGATCAGAGTTATTAACTCCTGTTCCGAGATCTCAGGGTTGTTGATCAAGGCCATCAGGCCATCAATCAGTTCAGAGAGGTTGTGGGGAGGAATGTTGGTCGCCATCCCCACGGCGATGCCCGCCGATCCATTCAGCAACAGCTGCGGGATCCGAGCCGGAAGAACGGTTGGCTCCTGCTGGGAGCCATCGAAGTTGTCGGCATAGTCAACCGTCTCGGCTTCGATGTCTTCGAGCAGGCTGTCGGTGGTGAGCGCCCGCAACCGCGATTCGGTGTATCGCATCGCCGCCGGTGGGTCGTTATCCACCGAGCCGAAGTTGCCATGCCCGTCGATCAGGGGCATCGACATTGAAAAGTCCTGGGCCATCCGGACCAGGGCGTCGTAGACCGCCGTATCGCCGTGGGGGTGATATTTGCCCAACACTTCACCCACCACACGGGCGCATTTCCGATAGGGGCGATCACTGGTGAGCCCCAACTCATACATCGCGTAAAGGATGCGCCGATGCACCGGTTTCAATCCATCGCGGGCATCGGGCAAGGCCCGACCCACGATCACACTCATCGCATACTCCATGTAGGAGCGCGACATCTCGTTGCGGAGATCTGTTTGGATAATTCGTTCGTCGGAATCGCCGGGACCGCCGCCTCCTGGTCCCACAGAATCCGCCATAAATCACCCGTTTGCCTTACCTAAATTTTATCGCGCGCCTGGTTTTTTGCTTAAAAAACACCGATAAGGTGCAGGTTAGTTTTTTGCCGGTGTGATGGAACCGACCGACGAGCCGCTTCAGGCCGCCGAATCAGCTGACACCACTGCAAGCCAGTCGGCTGTCCCCGTTCCACCAACACCCCCAGCGACTGAGCCAGTAATTGAGCCAGAAGCGGATTCAGTCACGGATCCAGTCATGGAGGCTGAACCCGCCCCGGCTTCGCCCGCAGAGAGCGCAGCCGCGCCCAT
>QCVC01000082.1:0-2825 GCA_003210515.1 Synechococcus sp. AG-683-B21
TGACTGTAGGCCAGTTGGGTAGACGTTCCACTGATTGGTAACGCTTTATTCAGTCAACGGCTTCACTTCGGAGATACAAAAGTTCAGCAGAAGGTGTGACGACTCGTTGATGTGTTGCCCGTTATCGGGAACTTGTTCTGCCAGTGGGCGTGGACAGTAGGTTCATCATCGATACCATCAGCGAAATACTCGAAACGAGGTTGTCTCTGGTGGCTAAGTCCTCCCTGCGGTCCGAGTTCGAACAGCAGCTCTGCGTACAGCTGCTGGGTCTTAGCGAAGTGGTTGAAGTTTTAGTGGAACGCGTCCTGGACTTGGAAGAGCGTCTGCAGTTGGTCGAAGGTCAGCAACTCGATGCAGAGACAGATTTCGAGCACGCTGAGCAGGCTGGTGAATTGTTGTCTGCCAGTGAGTTGAAAGTGCGTTCGCTCCGTGACCGGTTGACTCCTTCAACAGTCGTGCCTTTCAAGCCTGAGGCCATCATCGAGGAGAAAATTGAAGGTCTGCGCACCGTCCAGCCATCTGAAGATCAACCATCTGAAGATCAGTCGTTTGAAGATCAGTCCATCGAAGAAGTCTTGCCGTCCGGTGAGATGCCAATTGAGGCAGCTTCTGACGACGAGATGGAATATGTGGATGATCCTCAGATTGATTTGTTGTCCGCTTGAATTAAGACAAATCCAGCAAACGAATCCTGAAGATGGCGACCTGTTGGGCCATCTCAGGGGAGCTAATCACAAACGGATGATCAGCCATAGCCTCGAGCACAGCTTTGATCCGTTCATCCGGCGAGCTTGATGCGTCGCTGGAATCACTCAACCTCTTCCAGGTGCGATCAAACACCATGGCGAAGCTGTCCGCATTATTAAAAACGCGGTCGCTATCTGCATTGGCCGCCACGAAGGACACAATTAATTCAGCATCATTTGGTGCCAGGAACCTGATTTGAACTAGGGCTCTACGACAATTTCGCCCTTAAAGCATTCAAATCGGTTTAGTAGCTGTACAGAAAACACCTTGGAGGGCGTTGTCTGGCTGCTTTTAGGCCGCAGGGTCAGACCTTGAGGTTTGCCGAGCAGTCGTACGGTCACTCCTGGAGGGTGACACGGGGCCATGACTCTATTCCTCGCTTGAATGCGCGCCATCAAACAGCAGGACATCGCACGTGATTCCCTTATTTCAGAGGCTGAAGCTTTGTCGGTTTTTGGCTTGGAATCAACCGTGAATTGCCCGGTTAAAGCCAGATGCGCCACTGGACCATAAAGCCTCAATGATTTGTAACACTGCCATTAACTTGTGTGAAGCGTTTCCTTGGACGGGATCGCCAGTTAAAGACGTTTTAAGAGGAACCTGTGGGAGGGGGCCTCTTTTTTTTGGGGTTTCAAGGTTGGCTGAATGCTTCCTCGACAGAATGGAAGCAGCAGCGATAGCCCAATGAACTACGAGCAGGAAGTGATCTTCAAGTGCGCCATCAAAGGCACTCTTGGTGGCCTTGCAGAGAAGTTGACCGCTGAGGATTTCGATGAGTTGCTCAATGCTTCCCAGGATTGGAGAAAGCATTTGGTGGTCGAGTCGATCACTGAGGTGGCAACGATTCATGCTGGACGTCGTCGACCTGAAATCGATTAATGCGATGAGCGCTCTCGGGACATACCATCCCTGGGTCGTTGAAAGATGGTCAGGTTCCGGATGCTTGTTCCATTGCGGGGCCTCGGGCAAACTCTGAGTAGAGCGCCGCTGCTTCATCAGGCATCCCGCTGTCCCAAAGAGTTTGCGCTCTGTCTTGCATCCATAGGCCTGCTTCGCTCCAGAGTTGCCGCTTGAGGGTCTCCTGGAGATGCTTCGTATCGCTCTGATCCATTGTGATAACAACCATCTGATGGCTATATAGGTGCGCTCTGGCTGAGAATCAGCAACGATTTTTACCGGACTCAAAGACTTCCGGATTTGTTCTCAGCTCGGACCAGTCATGCCCAAGTGGTACGAACATGAATGGATGGATGATTTGGAATGAAAGTCATCAGGTGTCCGTCCCTACAAAAAAGTTCCTCGTGATACACAACAATCGCATCGTCCTTGGGAACAGGGATGCGTCGAACTTGGGGAGGTCTGGGGAGGCCTCCCCTTTTTGTGCTTTTCGGAGAGTTCTGGTTTGCCTTGTGATTGAAGACTCTTGAAAAATCCTCCAGCGCTCCCAACCCAATTGGCGGACTGTCGAAGGATGCCAAATAGCTATGGCACGTCATCACAACGTTTCTGTTGCGATGACGTGCCTTGCATGGCGTTTAGGGAAATGCCAGGACCCAGATTTGAACTGGGTGCGCTCCTGCTAATTTGCCGTTAAAATGCCAAAATTGGTATCAATATGATACCAAAAATGCTCTTTTGGCGCCTTTCCACTTGCCGCTCCCATACCGCTCCCATACTTTAGGGTGTGGTTGTCGGTTTATCCGACACGCTCCCTTTGGGTGCCTCGGTATGGGATATCTATGCATCGCTCACTTCCCCAGGACTGGATAGATGGAGTCCTCCACACGCTGAATGTCGTCAGCGATATGGGCGGAAAGGGAAATATTCCTCACACCTCTCTTTGCATTTACCGCCAAAAACCAAGTGCAAAAAGTAGGAAGACCAAAAATCTTCAGTGGCGTTTTCTGCCGGAAAAGACAGATGACCCGCGTCCCTTTGCAGGAAAAACCAATAGAGGAAAAGGTAAACGTCTCTACATAGAGGGAACTTGTGGGACTACAGATCCTTTCGAAGCGGTAAAAGTCGCAATTAATTCCTCACAAGAAAAATGGAGTGAACTCCATAGGACTGTTGAGGTG
>QCVC01000083.1:0-2640 GCA_003210515.1 Synechococcus sp. AG-683-B21
GACACAACCCACATCCCGATCTTGATCTCGTGGTGCGCAGCGATGCTCTACGACACTCCGCACGTCTTGCGAAGATTTTCGGGGGCAAGCATGTGGTGCTGGATGAGCAGAGAGATATCGCCCGTCTCGTTCTCAATGGATGGACCATCGATGTAGCCCGACAGGAGGGTGATGGCCTTGAAGACGACCTGTGGAGACGTGATTACAGCATTAATGCCATCGCACTCCCACTCCAGCCGATGGCCTCGTTATGCGACCCGACGGGAGGCTTAGGGGATCTCAAGCAGGGACGCTTGCGCGCTGTCCGCGAACAAAACCTGATCGACGACCCACTACGCCTCCTCCGTGGCCTGCGGTTTCTGGCGGAGATCCCCCTGATACTCGATGCCCAAACGGGGGAGTGGATCCAGAGACATCACAAAGCTCTAGGGGAGTCAGCCCCTGAACGCATCCTGGCTGAACTGCAACGGCTCGTAAAAGGCCCCCATGCAGAGCAAGCCCTCCAGCTCCTAGAGCGTTGGCCATTGCTCCAACCATGGGCCACAACGTCACAAACAGTCGCTACACACGACACAACACTGCTGGACGCGTCAGAGAAAGCTGTCGCGCTGCCACTGGCACGGTTAACAAATCTGATCAGCGACGACGGACTCAAGCGGCTCAAGGCCAGCAAGATGCTGCAACAACGCTGCGCACGGCTGCGTCACTGGGTCTTGCAAGCGAACCAGCAACCGGAGGCATTATCAGAACAGAAACGACTCCAGCTGCATCTGGAGCTGGAAGTGGATCTCGCAGCCTTGATCCTTGGGCTACCGAAGGAGCTCCAGCAGCAGTGGCTGAAACGCTGGCGGGATCCAAACGATCCGTTGTTTCACCCCACCATGCCACTCGATGGAGGCAGCCTCCAAAAGGAACTAGGGCTTTCAGCTGGACCCACCATGGGGAAAGTGCTCGCCCAACTTCGCCTTGAGCAGGCCTTTGGACGGATCCAAACACGTGATGAAGCACTGAAAACGGCCCATCGCCTATGCGCCGAAATCGAAGCGGTCTGTGATTAACTTTGCTGGTGTCAATGATGACTATCAGACACCGACAGATCGCCTCCCCTCCTTCATGAGCATCCGCCTGTACATCGGCAATTTGCCGCAAACCTTTGAAGAACAGGAGCTTGCGGCTCTTCTGAAAGGCATTGGAGAAGGGATCCGGTTTAAGTCGGTGCTTGATCGAGACACCGGAAGCTGCCGTGGTTTCGGCTTCGCCAACGTTGACGACCCGAAGGTTGCCGATGCAGTCATCGAGCAACTCAATGGCAAAGAGTTCGGCGGCAGCACCCTTCGTGTTGAGCGTTCCGAACGCCGCGAATCTGGCGGCAACAACCGTCGTGGCGGAGCCCCCGCTCCCATGGGTGCAGGGCAACCTCAAGTGGCACGGAAGACCGTGAACAAGGTGGTGCACAGCGACGCTCCTGGAGAAGGCGCACCAGACCCACGCTGGGCTGGAGAGCTCTCCAAATTGAAAGATTTACTTGGCAATCAGAAAACAGCCGTTTGAATCAATCAAAAACGCACTTAAGCCCTGTCAGGGTATTCCTGACAGGGCTTTTTGATTAGCATTTCTGTTGATCGATTTACCGAAATTGTGCCAAAGCATAGGAACGAGGTAAGTCAAGCAATTTGTTCACCTTGCCGACGTAAGCACGTCGATTAAAGACGTCGTAATCGATGCGCTCAATGGCATCCAATATGCCTCGATACAACCTCAAAGATGTCCACACGGGCCAGCGAGCATCCCCTGAAAGCCAGCGCACTCCGGACTCAGACCGAGTAAACCATTCTCTTGCCCGTTCCAACTGGAAAGCCATTAATTCACGCCAAGCTTCATTCAATCTCCCAGCCATCAAATCAGATTCTGAATAACCGAAGCGATCTAAATCTTCTTGAGGAAGATAAATACGACCACGGCCACGATCTTCACCAACATCTCGAAGAATATTTGTGAGCTGGTTTGCGATCCCCAAGGCAACCGCCGCATCCGAGGTGTCTGGACTGTCACTCCAAGGAGCAGAGGTATAGGCCTGATCCACACCCATCACACCTTGAGTCATCAAACCCACCGTCCCCGCGACGCGATAGCAGTACAACTTCAGATCTTCAAACGTGGGATATCGCGTCCACGTGAGATCCATACGTTGACCCTCAATCATGTCTAGGTAGGGCTGAATATCTTGCGGAAATCGCTCCAGCGTATGTGCCATCACGGCATCGAGATCATTGGAGACATGACCATTAAAAAGATCCCGCGTTTGTTGCTCCCAATGATCCAAGCGCTCAGCCAGTTCCTCTACAGAGCGTGATTGTGCTTCGGCACTATCCATTAGCTCATCGGTGCGACGACACCAGACGTAAATCGCCCAGATCGCCCGACGTTTTTCAAGAGGCAACAGCAGCGTTCCGAGATAAAACGTTTTTGCCCACTCAGCCGTCTCGCGACGACACGCTTCAAAAGCATCGTCTAGATCCCTGGTCATAGATGCGATTGGCATCGCTTCAGGCTGTCACAGGCTCGCCAACGGAAGATGTCTTGGACAATTGATCTGTCTTGGCATCAACCGCACCGGCACAAAGCTTGCCGCTCAGAACA
>QCVC01000084.1:0-2550 GCA_003210515.1 Synechococcus sp. AG-683-B21
AATTATATATGCAACTGTCCCATAACGATAGGAAACAAGCCGAACAAATGCTTAGAGAATCAGAAAAAAATATACCAATGGGAAGAATAGCCACAACCGAAGAATTTGCACGTAATATTGTCTGGTTAGCATCTGATTATGGCTCATATATAACAGGGCAGTGTATTGCTGTAGATGGAGGACTATTAAAAAATGTATAATAACAAATTATTTACTTCTGATAAGTTTTCGAATAACGAAATTAAATATAAAAAACAAGTAGAGCCAGAGGAAACTATAATTAAAGCAGCAGAAAAGCTCCTAGACAGATCGCGAGACGCAATTACAATCTATAGCATAAATGAAATTGGGATAAATTCACAGAATTGGTTGGTAAGTGTAAAAGATAAGAAGTATATAATTAAACGAATCAAGTCAATTACCGAAAAACAGCTGCTAAAGAGAAAAATTGAACTTTCTGAAAAATTAAGAAAAGATGGAATACCTTTCCCAAAGATATATTTATTTCGCGAAAATTATTGGGTGGAGATCGATGGAGAGAACTGGATTTTAATGGAATATATAAAAGGAAACTATTTCAACGGGTCACCGGAAGAAATGATTCAAATCTGCAAGCTACAGAAGGAATTGAACGAAAGGTGTATTGATTATCAAAAAAATGAGTTAATTATAATAGAGACAATAGAGTATAAAAGATCTGACATGAGTAAAAGCCTGATAAGCTTAAAATTACAAAAAACACGAATTGCAGATCAGACGAAAATAGACTATGAATTAGTAAGTCAAGTAGTCAATTTAATGGAAACTAACATCAAATATATGGATGCAGAAATTCCTAAGGATCAATTAGGGTATATTGATATGCATCCACATAACTTACTAATTCACAACAATGAACTCAATGGCTTGCTGGATGTTGATGCCCTAAAATTAACTAATAGAAATATAGCTACAGCATTTAACATATTCAAGCTATTCAGACAACTCATGGTGCATGAGAAGCTGAATGAAGATACAAAGAACTTGAAGCACATAATAAATGAATATTTAAAAAAATCTAATTACACAGAAAACGAAGATTACTTTCTAAGAAGTGCTGCCGTCGAGATAATGAGAAGAATACTATATATTACAGATAGTATTATTACTAGCGGCACATCAGAGTGGTCGCCTGTGCTTGAGATACAATTAAAATTAATAATAGAAATTAATGTGATCACAAAAAAACTACATGATTAAAGAAATCCATGAAGAGCGTACAACCCGTATTAATGACTTAATTGACAACGGAAGAGCTGCAAGTGAAAGAGTAGAGGTAATACTAAATAAAACAAGTGAGGATTTAAAACTTAAAAACCAATTAACAACGATAAAGGCCGCAAGTATTAAACATAAGGGTCTGACAAAAAACCAGTATGTATCTCATTTGACACGAATGATAGAAATCATAAAGGATCTTGAAAATTCTCCATCCTTCGAATTGATGCAATTAGCAATAATTCATAATATCAAAGAAGTCTCAAAATTACCTTTATCGGAGATAATTACTGAAAACAGAGAGCTTCAAGAAATGAACATAAATTTGTTAGCTATAAATCGAGAATTACAGTATAAAGATAAATATCTAGTAGAGTATTACAAGGATATTTCTAAATCAAAAAATGCTGCTAAAATTAAATGTATAGACAAATTAGATAATCTATTTTTGATTGGACTAAACAAAGATTCGAACATACGTGAAAAGTATGTGTATCAAATAGAAAAGCATGTAAAACCTTTATTTCAAATTTACTATCCAGAACTAAAGGAATATTTATCAGAATTAATACAGGATGCTAAATTGAATGGCTACATGGAATATGATGCTTTAAGGATTAAGCATGCAAACAAGAAAAGGGAATTAGCAAATGAATAGAGAATTATTTACTAAACTCGTAAAATCAGAGCTGTCACTAGAGTCAAGGGAAGTTATTGCCAATTGTATGGTAAGTACCAAACAAGATAAAGAATCCAAGGAAACTAGAAAAGAAGATAAGAAAGTACTAGAGTCTCTACAAATATTACGTAAGAAAGGATACCTAAACATAAAACTTCCAAATAAAAGTGACCTGATTAGACAAATAATGTCTTTTTATGAAGAAAACGAAGAAAGTATTAAGGAAAACTCAAAGAATGAGATTCTTGATTTAGGAGACATATCAAAGCTCTCTGAAGTTCAATCACTGATAAATAACAAGGGGTTATTATCGTTAGTTGAGCTTTACTTAGGATGCAAGCCAATATGCTATCGGGTAAGTAGCTGGTGGCAAATACCTCAAACTCACTCTAAGTATCAGGCTAGTAATGCACAACGGTGGCATCGAGATCGTGATGATTTTAGGTTCATCACGCTGTTTATATATTTAACTGACGTAGATCACGAATCCGGACCGCATTGCTATCTACCAGAAACGCACAATCATACATTTTTAACAAAGGATTATCTCAATTATTCGGAGAAACAGCGTGCAGTAATTACAGGTAAAATACATAAATTTTTAAACGACAACG
>QCVC01000085.1:0-2531 GCA_003210515.1 Synechococcus sp. AG-683-B21
CTGAGGGTATGGAGCATCCTGATCATGTCAGGGTTGGAAGCATGTGATTGTGGCCTCGATTTCATACTCATCGGGCTGATCAAGCACCGTGGCCTGCAACTCAAGCTTTAGCTGCAGACTTTGCTCCAAATCCAGGGTGTCGGTGTGGTTGTTTGTTTCATTTGGATTGGCAATTGGTCGATTACCCATTTGTGCATTCCTGACTTGCATCTGCATGGCGTCTGGCCTTACAGATGCAACATTTTTGAGTTGTACGCTTAAGCGGGCACTACCGTTAGCGCTCGCGGTTATCACACTCGATGTCCCAGACAAAAGTGCATACCCCGGCATCAACATCGAGAGTGGTGTGTAGGCCATTCCTACTGTTTGATCACCATTGAGCAAGCGACATGTAAATGGAACTGTTCCAGCAAACTTAGTCCTGTCAACTATTGCAGATCGGGAAGAACTGGCGCAACAAGCAAAAGCTAGAAGCATCGAAGTCAATTGAATCAGCCAGATCACAGATATGGATATGCGCTGATAGACCAATCGGAAAAACATTCCCTTACTAAGGAGTGTAATCGGCTTTTTCTGATTTTGTCAAAAAAAGAAAAAAGGAGGGTGGATAACAACCACCCCCCCATGATGCAGACGTTTTATTTTCTACATCAGGAGTCAGGAGACGACTATCTCTTATGAGCTGAGTGTAGTGAGTACAACGGTATATTCATAATCACCCACTGTGCTAGCTCCAGTGGATGCCAGGCCAATTTTGACCGTAAAATTTTGATTGGGGGTGTTCCCAGCATCTGTTGCAGCTGAAGCAGCGGAATGGCTGCTGGTGACAAGAGCTGACGAAGAGCTACCAACAAACAAGCTTGCAGTATCCGCGGTGGTAGCTGGGTTTCCTCCACCCTTAGGTGTCACTTGCCCAAGAGTTAATTTTGTAGCGAAGTTACATGACACTGTGATGTCATTGGATGTTCCACTGAAAGAACCATTATTTGCGGTTCCGTATGCCAGTGAAACAGTTTGGGTCTTACCACTTAAATAAGTACAAGTTCCAGGAACTGTTCCCGTGAATTTAGTTGTGTCAGTAATGGCTCCGGCAAGTGCAGCAGATGGTAATAAACCAAGGCCAATGACTTGCAGAGCAGTGACGCTGAAACGCTTGAAGTTCATGGTGAATTAGTCAAGTCACTCAATTGTGATCGACTGAGAGGTTGATGAGAGCACTTCACCCTGAATCGAGGATTGATTGAGCAATAACGCTGAACAAACGACGGCTTAGAACCACCATTTTCGGCATTGCACCCTGAACAAATAGGCTCAACTAACATGTGAGCTCAACTGCTTGAACAAATGGGCTCACCGAGAGGCGCCGGTTTGCTGCACTTGGTCTTGCTGATTGGCGCGATGGTCATTTGCCAGGCCGCATCAGCAAGGAACCGCACAAGCAGCATCCGATTTGTTGGGCAAGTACCAGCCACCTGTCAGCAGCAACAACGGCATCAGGCCTCTGATCACACGACTGATCCGGCCCGCTCAGTTCGATACACCACCTGGAACACCACGGGTGACTACCGGCAGATGACCTGCGTTGTCTACTAAGAGGAAAACGTTCCGAAAAGAATCTGCCCCCGCCGAATCCTTCGGCGTAATCATGATCCAGTGGCAAAACGAACCTATAAGCGCGTTGAAGCTGATGTTCGAGCTCCGCTTCAGACCTCGATCGCCTGGCTGATCACTCCACGGATCCCACCACCATTAGGACAACACCTACATACGGCCTGAACAACACCGACAACACCCTCTTAGCCGCCACCTACTAAGACATCTTCCCCAACCAAAGCTTCGACATCACTCCTGGCGGCTGGGGCTATTCCCAACAAATCTTCCAATCCCTCCAAGGCCTCAACCTCTTAAACAAGTCCAACGCTTCTCCAGCACCGGATAATGAAGGCATGAGCATCTCTGCTGCACCCACCGAATCCTTCGACGTGATCGTCGTTGGGGGTGGCCATGCCGGATGTGAAGCGGCCATCACCACGGCACGCCTGGGCTTGAACACTGCTTTGTTCAGCCTCAATCTCGACCGCATCGCCTGGCAGCCCTGCAACCCTGCCGTAGGTGGACCCGCCAAAAGCCAGCTCGTCCATGAAGTGGATGCCCTTGGGGCGTGATCGGCCGCCTCGCCGATGCCACCGCGATTCAAAAGCGCACGCTGAATGCCAGCCGGGGCCCCGCCGTCTGGGCCCTACGCGCACAAACCGACAAACGGTTGTACTCCCGCCAGATGCTGCAACTTCTGCAGCACACGCCCAACCTGGCGCTCCGTGAAGCGATGGTGACCGGCCTCGAGGTGGAAGGAGAAGGGGAGCAACAACGCATCCAGGGCGTTCGGACCTACTTCGGAAGTGTGTACGGGGCCCAAGCAGTTGTGCTCACCGCCGGCACCTTTCTCGGCGGCCGCATCTGGGTGGGGCATCAATCGATGGCCGCGGGCCGTGCCGGGGAACAGGCGGCAGAGGGGCTCACCGAAACGCTGC
>QCVC01000086.1:0-2437 GCA_003210515.1 Synechococcus sp. AG-683-B21
GTGTGCTGATCCCAGCTTCTACTTGTGACTTCAGAGATGCAACACGCACCATGAAGAATTCATCGAGATTATTGCTAAAAATTGCACTGAATTTGGCTTGGTCTAGTAATGGAGTGCGCTGATCGAGTGCTTGGGCTAAGACGCGCTGATTAAAGGCAATCCAACTCAGCTCCCTATTGATGTATTGATCTGGGCTGAGGGCAGCTGCACACATGGGGATGGTTAAGGATCCAACGCTGAGTGTTGAAAGGTAGCAATCAAGTGCTCAGTTGAAGATTTTTGGTGAGTGGACTTCTGGAAACTAATGCGATGACGATGACGAGGAGTGTTGCGGCGAGCACGAAGGGGCTGGTCGGGCCAAGAAGGTCGTAGCTGATTCCTGCAATTGGTGGGCCCAGAAAACTTCCCAAACTTTGCAGTGCTTGCAAGCTGCCGAGTGCAGTTCCTTGTCCTTCATTACTCAGTCTTCGTGAAACCAGGCTTCGTAAACTTGGTGTGACGAGGCCGGTTCCAAGGGCCAAGATCCCGACCGAGCAGAAAATGGCGGGCGCTCGATCGGCTGCCCCGACGGCTGGAATTAACAGACAACCCGCGATCACGAGGCCTAGTCCGAACAGGGTGAGTTTCCATTCACCAAAGCGCTGAACCAATGGACCGATCAAGCCTCCCTGGACGACGGTCGCTACAACACCAACAACGAGGAAGGCTGTGGTGGAAAGTTCGGGTCCCCATCCGAACCGTTGCTTGAAATACAGCACCAGAATTGCCGTGAAACCGTTGAAGGCAAGAAAGAACAGAAAAAATGCGCCGCACAGCCGGCCGACGCTTGGGTTGATCAGCACCTGACCAATGCGCCGAAATGGATTGAGGTCTCGACGTTGTGGCAAATCTTGGCGCTCTTCGGCTGGGTGGGTTTCTGGCAGCAAGGTGAGAACCACCAGCAAGTTCAGGCAAGCGAAACCTGTCGCGACCCAAATGGGTAGTGGAACGGCGATCTGTGCGAGCTGACCTCCGAGGAAGGGTCCGAGAATGAAGCCCAGCCCGAAGGCCACCCCGATGAGTCCAAAGGTGCGGGCCCGTTGTTCAGGGGAGCTGATATCAGCCAGAACCGCTGAGGCGGTCGCTGCTGTTCCTCCGCTGATGCCGTCGATAACTCGCGCGCTGAATAACAAGATTAAGGGCCACAAACTCGCTTCTGGCCAAGGCACGCTGAGGGTGATTGCAAACAGACCCAGTCCAACCACAGATCCCGCGACGCAAATGGCTATGACGGGCCTTCGCCCATAGCGGTCGCTAACGGCTCCGATGAGCGGAGTGACCAGGAATTGAGACAACGCATAGCTACCGGCTAAGAGCCCGAGCGTTCGTCCATTCGGCGCGAACTGTGCCAATAGAAAGGGCAGCAGGGGAAAGACGATGCTTTCGCTTAGTCGATCGTTGAGCAGCGTTAAAAATGCGCTCAGCAGTGTTGGTATGCGGGGACGCTGCAAATCGACCGGTGGCCGGAGGAGACTCACATTCCCACAGGCCGTGTCCATGGCCCTGCGCCGGATCACACCCAACGACCAATCTCTCTTGCGCGACATCTATGCCGATGCGATCGAATCGCAGGCTGGGATGCTCTATTCGCAGCAGCAGGTTCAGGCCTGGTCGGCTTTGGCCTGGTTGCCGGGAGTGCTTGATCGCACCTTTCAGGAGGGATCGGGTTGGATCAGTGGTGAGGGTGCTGCTTTTGCAATCCGTTATCCCGCAACCCGGTTGGCGCTTTTGTACTGCCGAGGATCAGCAGCACGCCAAGGCCATGCCTCGCAGCTCCTGGTCCAGATTGAGCTAGACGCCATGAGCTGTGGTTTGAATCAGCTCACGACCGAGGCGAGTCAGTTCAGCCGTCCTTTGCTTGAACATTTCGGCTGGCGATTGGTTGCACCAGAAACCATTGCGATTGGCGGTGTGGAATTCGAGCGCTATCGCATGGCCAAGGCCTTGCTCCACGACTGAAGTTGCTGCAAGGCGGTGAGAGCTGTGCCGTTTTCGAGGGCTTCTTGCGCACGTTCAAGACCAGCCTCGAGGGTTGCACTCTGACCAGCAAACCAGAGATAGACCCCAGCATTCCAACGCAAGGCACTGAGCAGTGGACCACTGTTGTTGAGCGCTGCAAGGGCCTGTTGGACCCAGGTTGCAGGATCGGTCCATCCCAGATCTGCTTCGTGGCAGTCGTGGTCTCGCGGGTGAAGAATTAGACGTTGTGCGTGACCGTGATCAACCCGTGCGGTGATGCAGGCGCGCCCAATGGGGAGGTCGGTTCCGCCTTCCAAGCCTTTGACGGTGACCACCTGGGCTTCTTCGGCAAGGCGGAGTGCTTCCCATGCCCGACTTTCGGTTGGAGGGTGAACAAAACCACTGATCAGAACGTGTTCTCCCTGATGGGGGGTCCAGA
>QCVC01000087.1:0-2392 GCA_003210515.1 Synechococcus sp. AG-683-B21
GATCGGGGCCGCAACAACTTGAAAGTTCGCCCAGCAACGTGAGTAATCGATGCGGCGCTTCATAAAGCACGGTGGTCCGATGTTCGCTCGAAAGCTGTTCCAAACGCTGTCGTCGTTCTTTACCTTTCGAGGGTAAAAACCCTTCAAAGCAAAAGCGTCCACTGGGAAGTCCACTGCTCACCAGAGCTGTTGTGGCCGCGCAAGGACCAGGAATACACAGCACGGGATACCCCGCCTGGCGTGCAGCCGTGGCCAGCTCTTCGCCGGGGTCGCTGATGCCTGGCAGGCCCGCATCACTAATCACAGCAAGGCTTTGGCCTTCTTCCAGAAATTCCAGAAGCTGGGGCAATCGCGTACGAATGTTGTGCTGATGAAAGGAGACTTTGCGACCGCGGGCCTGGAGATTGCTCAGCAACTGTCCGCTATGGCGTGTGTCTTCACATGCGATGACATCCACTGTTGTTAAAAGGTGACTGGCCCGAGGGGAAAGGTCTCCCATATGACCGATCGGAGTGCCGACGAGGTAAAGACTTCCGGCGGCTGGTTCATCCCGCTGCATCACAATGGCCAGCGCCCCTCTTAATCATGATGTCCAACTCCGCCATTCTCCCTGCTGGTGTCAGCACAGAAGCTTTGTTGACCGAGTTGAGACGATTGAGTTGGGGGGCAGCCGACATTCTGCGTGCGTACGCCCGTGGCGAACAGCCTCCCCATGGCTTTCCGAAAGCTTTGAGTGTCGATAACGGTGGAGAGGGGCCTGTGTCCGCGGCTGATCTGGCCGTGAACCAATGGCTCCTCGAGGGTTTATCGGGGGCTTTCCCCGATGCTGGTTGGACTCTGCTTAGTGAGGAAACCGCCAAAGAACAGCTCACCGAAGGTGAGCCTCTGCCCGCCGAATGGTTGTGGATCCTTGATCCGCTTGATGGCACCAAGGATTTTCTCCAAGGGACTGGGGAATATGCGGTGCACCTCGCTTTGGTGCGGGGGAATCGGCCTGTTTTAGGGGTGGTGCTGTTACCCGAAGCCGATGAGCTATGGATTGGCCTGGTGGGTGATGGCGCCTGGTGTGAAGACCGTGAAGGAACGCGTTCACCCGTTCGCTTCAGCCAACGCGAGGAATTGTCCGACTTGCTTCTAGTGGCGAGCCGTAGTCATCGCGATGACCGGCTTGAGAAATTGATCGGTGAACTGCAACTCGGTGGGTCGAAGGCGGTTGGCAGTGTGGGCTGCAAGGTGGCCACGATTCTTCGTGGAGAAACCGATCTCTACATCTCTCTCTCGGGCCGTAGTGCTCCAAAGGATTGGGATATGGCTGCACCGGAGGCTGTTTTGTTGGCGGCTGGTGGACGATTTACCCACGCTGATCTCGGCGACCTCACCTACAACACGGGCGATGTTCGTCAGGCTGGCTGTTTGATTGCCAGCCATGGAAAAGCCCACGTCGCGCTCGGAGAGCGTGCGACGCGGGCGATGGCCGAGATCGATCCCGGCTTTCAGGTGTGATCAGCTGAGGGGCGCAACTGGGGTGGGCTGTGGTTCCACCTCGGTGGATTCGCCGCTTTGAGGAACGCCACGCAGGGTGAGGTTGATCCGACCGCGGTTATCGATTTCGCGAACGCGCACGGTGACTTCATCGCCGACTTTGACGACATCTTCAACCTTTTCAACCCGAGCTTCGGAGAGCTGAGAAATGTGGATCATTCCTTCCTTGCCAGGAAGAATCTCCACAAAGGCGCCGATTGGAATGATGCGAGTGATCGAGCCTGAGAACATTTCGCCCTCGTTCACCTTGCGGGTGAGGCCTTCAATGATCTTTTGAGCCTCTTCTGCTGCAGCTCCGTCGTGGGAGGCAATGGTGACAATTCCACTGTCTTCGATATCGATCTTGGTGTTGGTGCGTTCGGTAATGCCCTTGATGGTGCGACCACCAGGACCGATCACTGTTCCAATCAATTCAGGATCGATGCGGAAGCTCAGCAGGCGTGGTGCATGGGGCGACAGCGTTTCACGGGGCTTGTCAATCGCCTCGAGCATCTTCTCGAGGATGTGCAGCCGAGCGGGACGGGCCTGGTTCACAGCATCGGCAATGACCTTCACGGGTAAACCAGTGATTTTCATGTCCATTTGAAGGGCTGTGATCCCTTTCTCACTGCCAGCCACTTTGAAATCCATGTCGCCAAGGAAGTCCTCAATGCCCTGAATATCGGTGAGGATTTTGATGTCCTTCCCCTCTTTGATCAGACCCATGGCCGCACCACTCACGGGTGCTTTCAAGGGCACACCTGCATCCATCAGAGACAAGGTGCTGCCGCAAACGGAGCCCATGGACGTGGAGCCATTGGAGCTCAGCACTTCACTCACCACCCGGACGACATAAGGGAAGGTGTCTTTC
>QCVC01000088.1:0-2386 GCA_003210515.1 Synechococcus sp. AG-683-B21
GCCCAGCCAAGATTCTTCCCTTGGTCAAAATCAGTGATGAACATCAACAGGTCTGTCGCGATTTAATCAACGATAATCGTCGTTTTGAAGACAAAATTTGTGTTTACGATCCTCTCACTGAACTGACAAAATTATTCGAAGGTGTCTCCGCCAAGGAAGCTCGTGCTTCTGGGCCGTCGCTGGCCGACCTTCCCATTGAGAAGCGTCTAAAGCAGCACATTATTGATGGCGAAAGGATTGGATTGGAGCCTGCCCTTGACCAGGCCATGAATGACTATGCCCCCCTCCATATCATCAATACTTTTTTGTTGGATGGAATGAAAGTGGTGGGTGAATTGTTTGGTAGCGGTCAGATGCAGCTCCCATTTGTTCTTCAGAGTGCTGAAACTATGAAATCTGCAGTGGCTCACCTTGAGCCTCATATGGAAACTTTAGAGGGTGAAAGTACCAGCAAAGGAAAATTTTTAATTGCTACAGTCAAGGGTGATGTCCACGATATTGGAAAAAATCTTGTGGATATTATCCTTACAAATAATGGCTACGAAGTTGTCAATCTTGGAATCAAGCAGAGCTGCGATGCCATCGTTGATGCGCAAAAAGAGCATCAGGCAGATTGTCTTGCCATGAGTGGGTTGTTGGTGAAATCGACCGCATTCATGAAAGACAACTTATCGGCCTTCAATGAAGCAGGAATCGATGTTCCTGTGATTCTTGGTGGCGCTGCTCTAACACCTCGTTTTGTACAAAAAGATTGTCGTGATGTTTACAACGGAAAAGTGATTTATGGGCGTGATGCTTTTGCTGACTTGAGATTTATGGATGCGTTGATGGATGCCAAAAAGAAAGATAATTGGAGCAATTTGGCTGGATTTTTGGCGGATGCCCCTGAGGGTGTCGGACTGGATGAGGCGACGTCCAACGACTCCGATCAGGCTTCCGTTCCGGTAGATGCTTCTGAACCAGAGCAGCCACAAAGCCAACAGCCGGTTTCAACGGAACGTTCCAGTGCTGTGCCACCAGAGCCAATTCCTGTTGCTCCATTTCTTGGTTCAGCGGTTTTAACCGAAGCGGATTTGGATCTCCAAGAGGTGTTCACCTATCTCGACCGCAACGCTCTCTTTGCGGGCCAGTGGCAGTTCCGTAAGACCAAGGATCAGAGTCGAGACGACTACGACGCGATGCTCGCTGAAAAAGCTGAGCCCGTGCTGAAGCTTTGGATCGATCGGTGTCTGAATGAATCTCTCCTCGCTCCTGGAGCTGTTTATGGCTATTTCCCTGTGGGTCGGGATGGGAACGCTCTGAGAGTGTTCTCCGCCGACAAAACAACGGAACTCGGACGATTTGATCTGCCACGCCAACGGTCCGGGAATCGCTATTGCATCGCCGATTTCTTTTCTGATGTCTCAGCGGATGGGGCACCCACCGATGTATTGCCGATGCAGGCGGTCACCATGGGCGAAAAGGCCAGCATCGTTGCTCAGGAGCTGTTCAAAGGCGACCGATACAGCGATTACCTCTACTTCCATGGTCTGGCGGTCCAGATGGCCGAGGCGCTGGCTGAGTGGGTTCACGCACGGATCCGCCAGGAACTGGGCTTTGCTGATCCGACTGGAATGCCTTTACGTGATGTCTTGGCACAGCGATATCGAGGTAGCCGCTATTCCTTCGGCTACCCAGCCTGTCCAAATGTCGCCGACTCTCGTCAGCAACTCCTCTGGCTGGATGCGGATCGCATTGGTCTCACGATGGATGCCAGCGACCAGTTGTCGCCAGAACAAAGCACGACAGCTCTGGTTGCTCTCCACAGCAAAGCTCGCTACTTCAGTGCGTGAGTCCTGCGTTCTCCCATAGCCTTAGGCGCTGTTGGAGAACAACCATGGCGATTGCAGGACCGGATGGCGTGGATGCAGCCATCAAGGCTGGTGTGGATCTGGACGGTAGTCCGATCCCAGAGGCGATGCTCAGTTTGTATGGCGAGGTGATGGACCTTGAGGGTCAACGGGCCAGGAGCGGAGTCTTGAAGTCGATGCGGAACCGAATCGTGAAGACCGGTGCCAAGCACTTCGATCAAGCCACACTGAACGAGCGACTTATTTCCGCCGGCTGGGATGGCTTGAGGGATAAAGAAATCGCCTTCTTTTACAGCTAACTCAATTCAAGCCATGGAAACGTTTGCAGGCTTTCAGTCCTGGCAGAACTTCTCCATGGTTTCGATCACTTCCTGCTGAAAGGAATCCAAAGCATTGGATTCACTCAGGTCAATTCCCTCTCCCGCAGCATTCTGCGCAAGATCTTGGAAATGGAACGCACCCTCCCCATTGGCTAGGAACTCGATCGCCGAGCTTTCTCCGCTCTCGCGAAAGGCATCGCAGAGCGCCAAAAAAGC
>QCVC01000089.1:0-2317 GCA_003210515.1 Synechococcus sp. AG-683-B21
GTATTGGGAGTGATATGCCAAGAGACTTTCAATTTAGATTGTTTCAGAGTTTTAGGAGTTGATGCAAATAAAACTTATGAGAGAAAGAATATACATCGCAAGGAGTCAATCTATTCTCTTAGTAAATTAGCTATAAGTAACTTGAAATATTTTTTGCGTGATGATTATGCATGTATTTTAAAATTGTGGTCTGCGGGCTTCATCTCAGACCAGCAATTAAAAATACTAATGTTCAGCGAAATTAGTTAATGATTCGATCTGTACTTGCACTCTTGGATATAATTTCTTGAAAAAATCAGCTTATTTGGCGATTAGTCGATCAGGCACTCGTATATGAAGCCCAGTAAATAGATTAATGGCTGGCAACATGTCTTCCGGAGTTTTAGCACCAACAAAGACTAGCTTTCTAGTAGGAGCCCTCTTTAAAGCGATATCGTATTCTTTGCCATAAATCATATGCATTCCAAACGAAAATCTTTCGCTTAATTTATCGAGCCACCATCCTGGTGGGGCGATCATGGTATGAGCATTGATGCCATTTTGAAGTCTTTTTTGGGCGGGGAGTAAATCAATTATAAGATAGCAAAATCTTTCAGTTAGCTCGGCAATATTGTCTAATGTATTGTGGATAAATTTTGGTTCAATATGCTCTAATACATCGGTACAAATTAGGAATTGGGATGGTTTAGGTGGTTCTTTGAATTCATTGACGCAAGGATCATAACCTTGAACCGAGATTGGTGTTCCTTTTAATAGTTCTTGAATAGATTTTACGATATGTCCTTTTCCGCATCCATAATCTAATACTGATTCGAGATCAAAGTGCTTAATAAGAGATATACATGCTGTAGGAAGCCGATTTGAAAGAAAATTATTTCTATTGCCATATTCTTCATTGTCACTATGTAGCGCCTCGTTTAGCAATTGGTAGCTATCTGAGATTAATGTCTTTGTCATATTTTTGATTATATGATGATTAATGATATCATTTTAGCAGGAAATGGAGATTGAAGTCAATGCCCGCTATCAATGCAAGACTAATTGATCAATGACGGAAAACAGGGCAAATTATTTCAAAGCATTAAGAATTATTTCGCATGAGCTTGTCTTGGCTCGATATTAAGAGTATAGCTAAACAGGCACAAAGATTTCGAATAAATTGATGATCAAAGTACAAATTATCCTCTAAAAAGTACATCTGTTGATCATCAGACTAAGCTGTTTAATGCTTAGATTGTTTGTGATGCCTACATCTCGATTGGTTGCTTCTTTGCTTGACTCGTCATCAATTATAAGACAATTTATTGCTTTGAAATTTATTTTTTGAGCTTTAAACTGGAGCGTAAAGTTATTTCTAATTTTTTTGGAAAGAAGTATGACTCTCTTTATGTTGATTGTGTTGATGGCATAAAGTAAGTGGAATGCGCTTCCTTCTGATCCACAAATAAATGTAGATGCCTCATAGGTGCTGATCTGGCTTTGCAGGCTATGAAGCTGTGGGTGATATATTTCCCAACCTAAAGCTTGAAGATGTTTCTCAAGCAAATCTTCTTTGTGTAATTTTCTTTGATTTGAAGATAATTTGCTTCTTGAAATATATAACTTTCCCGCATAGTGCTCTTGCTTTACACCTGAATCGTGGCTATATTGAAAATCTGCACTGTTGGTTTTAATCAGCTTTTTAACAAGTTTTTTTACAATTTTTGAATGCTGAGTGCTTACAAAAGAGCGATTAATATGAGTTGGTGTGCTCATAAAAAGCGTTTCGACCTGTATGCTTGGGCTATTATCGTCAATAACAAATATTTGATCTTTTGAGATATTTAGAAAATTAATAAGTTTTTCAATTTGAAAGTTTTGTATAAAAGTACTTCCGTTGATAAGGATAGGTATATTTTTTAGACTGGGTTCAGTCTTTTTCTTGCCTAAAATTGGGTAAAGTGCGGAAGCAGTCTCAGTTAGAAAATGACCAAAGTTCCACATCTGAAGGTAGCTGATATAAAAAGCCTGTTTTAAATGTGTTTCTAAATAGTTGGTGGGTGCAATATTTATTGGGTATCCACGTGGATACGTGATGCCATTTTTTTTGTTCCCTCGAGTAACTACAGATCCCCAAAATGGTAGGCCACATTTTCCATGAACACCATAGATATTGCTAACAATTGCTTCATGCATTATGTATATCTTTAGCTTGTTGGTTGGCTCATCGCGTTCATCATATTCTTTATTTATGCGCTCATGTAATTGCTTTTTTAATCGAACTTTTTTTTCACGCATATAATCATCAATATCGCAAAAATTAATGCAAAATGGCTTC
>QCVC01000090.1:0-2250 GCA_003210515.1 Synechococcus sp. AG-683-B21
CCAAAATTTTTGGCCCCATCCCGACAAATTTGACCGCAATCGATATTTTTTCCCCACTGCCAAAAGTGTGGGTGATCTCTCCAACACCAAAGCTGGAATGGGTGACCTTGTCCCCCACAGTCCAACTGCGGCCAGGGGCTGGTGCGGCCTGACGACGACGCACAGCGTTCGCGGGGGCTGATGAGGGTTGATCACGATCGACCCGCGTGAGTCGATCGAGGCGGCGCTCACGTCGTATGGCCGCACCACCAGTTTGTGGGAGATCACCCTGCACAAGCGCCTCAGGCAATTCCGAGAGGAACACCGACGGCACGGCCGCCTCGCGCATGCCACCCCAAAGACGACGCTCGCTGGCGTGAGACAGGAAGAGACGCTCCTTGGCGCGGGTGATTCCTACATAACAAAGACGCCGTTCCTCCTCCAGAGACGCAGGGTCGTCCAAGGAGCGGTAGCTCGGGAAAAGACCCTGCTCCAACCCCACCAGACACACGACCGGAAATTCCAGGCCTTTGCTGCTATGCAGGGTCATCAAGGTGACACGATCCGCCGCAGTGTTTTTGTTATCGGCATCGCTCGACAACGCAGCCGACGCCAAAAACCCCTCCAAATTCCCGTCGTCGTTTTCCTCCTGGTACTGCAAGGCCGCATTCACCAATTCCTGAAGATTGCGGCGGCGTTCCTCGGCTTCATCGGTTCCCTCGGTGATCAACTCGCTGACATAACCACTTTTTTCCATCACCTGTTGGAGCAGCTCCGATGGCGCGGCCGTTTGCACCTGAGTTTTCAGATCATTCACAAGCGCGCAAAATTGCAGCAATCCTTTGGCCGAACGTCCACCCAGTGAACGCACCGCTTCCGCATCACTCACCACATCCCAAAGGGGAATGCCGAGCTGATTGGCAGCATCGGTGAGGCGCTGGATCGTGGTTTTACCAATTCCACGCTTGGGCACATTGATCACCCGAAGCAGGCTGACGGTATCGGCTGGATTTACTAAGAGGCGTAAGTACGCCAACAAATCCTTGATCTCGCGGCGGTCGTAAAAGCGAAGCCCACCCACAACGATGTATGGAATGCCCCAGCGCACCAACGATTCCTCCATGGCCCGCGACTGGGCATTCGTGCGGTAGAGCACCGCCATGTCCCCCCAGGTCAGGTCTGGGTTTGCGGCTTCCATCATGCGGAGGCGATGAACCACCGCCTCCGCCTCAGCAATTTCGTCATCACAGCGCGTCAGGGTGATCAGCTCCCCCTCGCCACGGGTGGGGCGGAGCACTTTGTCGATCCGTTCACTGTTGTTCGAAATCAGCGCATTAGCAGCAGCCAAGATCGTGGCGGTGGAGCGGTAATTCTCCTCAAGCTTCACCATCGTCCGGGTGACATCGTCCGGCGCTTGATCACCGAAGTCGTCCTGAAAACCCATCAAGATCGTGAAGTCAGCAGCACGGAAGCTATAGATGCTCTGATCGGCATCCCCCACAACAAACACGGAACGGCCAGACCAGTCGTCGTAGGCCTGCGGCTCCTTGCCATCTGTCACCAGCAACTTGATCAGGTCGTACTGGGTGCGGTTTGTGTCTTGATATTCATCCACCAGCACGTGACAAAAACGCCGATGCCAATAGCGACGCACCTGTTCGTTCTGTTGCAACAACTGAACCGGGAGTAGCAGGAGGTCGTCAAAGTCGAGGGCATTGTTCGCCGCCAAGGCTTTGCGGTACCGGCGATACACATCAGCCGTGAGCTTGCCGCGCTGACCTTCCGCATTGGCTTCGAGCTGATCCGGCAACCAACCCTGATTCTTGGCATTGCTGATCGCCCAGCGCACCTTTTTGGGCTCAAACCGCTTCGGATCCATCTGCAGTTCCTGGGTGACGATCTCCTTCACCAGGCTTTGGGCGTCGGCTTCGTCGTAGATCGAAAACTGCTTGGTCCAGGTCAGTCCGTCTGAATCCCGGAATTTGTCGATGTCGAATCGAAGCATCCGGGCGAACAACGCATGGAATGTTCCGATCCACAGCTCCTTGGTGATCTCCCGATAAATCCGAGATCGCAGCTGCCGTTGTTCCACCGGCGGCAACGTGCTCCAAGGCTGACCAAATTGACTCTGGGCCAAGCGTTGGGCCAGCAGCAGCTCGAGCCGTTCCTTCATCTCCCGAGCCGCTTTATTCGTAAAGGTGACTGCCAAGATTTGGCCGGGATCGGCTCCATGCTCTCCAATCAGATGGGCGATGCGATGGGTGAGAGCAC
>QCVC01000091.1:0-2227 GCA_003210515.1 Synechococcus sp. AG-683-B21
GCCGAGGGACAGATGAAGAATGTGGTGCCGACTGCCAAGGGCGCAACAAAAAAAGCTCCGGCACGGAAACGGAAGGCAAGCTCAAGCGCTGAGGATTTGAATGCGGCAGCAGACGAACTTCTTGCCAAGGCAGACGGCAGCGCCAAGACATCAGAAGGGACAACGAAAAAAGCAGCAACAAAGGCGACGTCAGTGAAAGGCGCGGCCAAGAAAACAACAGCCAAGAAAGCAGCTACACCAAAAGCCAAAACTGCGGCACCAGAACTCACAGCTGAGGAAAAAGCCAAAGCGGCCAGTGCAGAAAAAGAAGCCAAGGCCAAGGCTCTTGCCAGCATCAAGATCGGCCCAAAAGGTGTCTACACCGAAGATTCGATTCGTGTTTATCTGCAGGAAATCGGACGCATTCGCCTCTTACGTCCCGACGAAGAAATCGAACTGGCCCGCAAAATCGCGGATCTTCTTTATCTAGAAGAATTAGCTGCTCAATTTGAAAGCGATAACGGTCGTGAGCCCGATAAAAAAGAGTGGGCAGCACTGGTTGAGATGCCGCTTATTCGCTTCCGCCGTCGGTTGATGTTGGGCCGGCGAGCCAAAGAAAAAATGGTGCAGTCCAACCTGCGCCTTGTGGTGTCGATTGCCAAGAAATACATGAATCGTGGCCTGAGTTTCCAGGATCTGATTCAAGAGGGCAGCCTTGGCCTCATCCGCGCCGCCGAGAAATTCGATCACGAAAAAGGTTACAAATTTTCCACCTACGCCACTTGGTGGATTCGTCAGGCGATCACACGGGCGATCGCCGACCAAAGCAGGACCATCCGCCTGCCAGTTCACCTTTACGAAACCATTTCAAGAATCAAGAAAACCACGAAGGTGCTCAGTCAGGAGTTTGGCCGCAAACCGACTGAAGAAGAGATTGCAGAATCAATGGAAATGACCATTGAGAAGCTCCGGTTTATCGCCAAGAGCGCCCAATTGCCGATCTCTCTTGAAACTCCTATCGGAAAAGAAGAAGATTCACGTTTAGGCGACTTCATTGAAGCCGACATCGAAAATCCTGAACAAGATGTCGCTAAAAATCTTCTTCGGGAAGATTTAGAAGGAGTTCTGGCAACGTTGAGCCCCCGCGAGCGAGATGTGCTGCGGTTGCGCTACGGCCTTGATGACGGGCGAATGAAAACCCTCGAAGAGATTGGCCAGATTTTTGATGTAACCCGTGAGCGGATTCGCCAAATTGAAGCGAAGGCCCTTCGCAAATTGCGGCATCCCAACCGCAATGGTGTTCTCAAGGAATACATCAAATAAGTAGAACGCCAACTCCTCAGTGCGTCTCTAGTCAGTTGTAAAAAGGTGCAAGGGAAACGAGACGCCCAGCTGACGCGAAATAAAACAAACCTCAGCGTTGAGCTGGGGTTTTTCTTTGATCGGAATTTGATCGCCCCAACAACAGCATCAAAATTATTTAATCCAACGTTTGATTGGCATCAACGCTTTCAGTGAATTCCTGGAAGGCCCGTTTCAGTCGTTCCACCGGGGTCTCTTCGAGGGGGCACTCCTGATTCGTGGATTCGGCATAGGCCTGAATCAGCAAAGGATCCGGGTCCAACACAGATGCAACCGCCGATTTGAACAACACCACATTGCTTTGGGTGGTGAGACCCAACAGATAGGGATGCAAACTCCAATCAGACTCTTGGGAGGAGCTTCGCCGAACCAAACGAGGCCGTATGAGCTGGTACGCATGGTCGCCATCCCGGTCGGTGGTGTTCCTGAGACGAGCCATCAACACTTCCCCACTGGAAAGAAGCAACAAGCGGATGCGCCCTTCAGACATCAGTGGTAACAACGCTTCTTGAGCGGAGCTGTCACTCGGTCCCTGACCAAGAACGCCGACTTGGCGCACTCCGTTCACCACTGGACCTGGCATCGCACAGCCGAATACTTTGCGAATGTTAAGCGTTGTTCACAATGTGAATCACGGATTCCCTTCACAAAGGCTATTTCGAAGCGCTCGACTGCGTAGTCTTGGCGGCTGACTCGCCGAATTCATGGCCCTCACCGAACTGCGCATCGCTTCACGACGCAGCCAGCTGGCCATGGTGCAAACCAACTGGGTCAAAGCGGAACTGGAAAAGGCTCATCCAGGCCTGACGATCACGGTGGAGGCGATGGCCACCCAGGGCGACAAGATTCTCGACGTTGCCCTGGCCAAAATTGGCGACAAAGGGCT
>QCVC01000092.1:0-2194 GCA_003210515.1 Synechococcus sp. AG-683-B21
CAGCTCTCCCATTGTGGCTTCAATAATATCTTCATCACTACGGCTGATCCAGTCCTTGGCAGGTGCAAAAACGAGCTCCAACATTGATCGGTCAGGATCTTCGTACTCCTTACAAGCAATACTCATGTCGGCATAGACACTGAGCAACGGCGACCGGCTAAAGAGCAGGTGATCAATATCCGTGAGTTTGCGGTCAAACCACATATGAATGTTGATCACGGGCACACCGCGAAGACCATCAAGCTTTTGGAAAACGTCCATTTGCTTCCAAGGCTCCGGCAACAACAACTTGAAAGGATCCACGGGTAACGCGCTGACATAAGCATCAGCCACGAGATCAAAACCTTCCTTTCCTTTCACGCCACCGATTTGAAATGCTGCGACGCTTCCATCGTCGTTCAATTTGATTTCACGAAGAGGGCAATCCAAGTGAACCTCTCCACCGAGAGATTCGATGTGCTCAACCACAGGCTGACAAAGACGTTCTGGAGGGGCTCCATCAAGAAAAGCCATGCGCGAGCCATTTTTCTCTTGCAAAAAGCGATTCAATGCTGTGAGCAGAACCGTGGCAGAGATTTCACCTGGATCGATGAAATTCAACGCCTTACTCATCGCAATGAAAACCTCGTCATTGACCCGCTCAGGGATGTTGTGCAAACGAAGCCACTCTGTCCATGAGTATTGATCGCACTCCTCCACATATCCCTGACCCCTCAACATGGCTGGGACCAACCCCAGGCCAAAGCTGATCTTTTCCGGCCAGGTGAGCATGTCGTTGTTGCTCAGAATCGCCGCAACACCATTCACGGGCGCAGGGAGGTCGGGAAAATCGAAGCGGCTGTAGGTCCCAGGCTCTTCAGGCTGGTTGAAGATCATTGAGTGGCTTTTCCACTGCAGCCGGTCCTCAATGTTCAATTCCTTGAACAGTTGCAGCATGTTGGGGTAAGCACCAAAAAAGATGTGCAGCCCGGTTTCGTACCAGTCGCCATCTTCATCCTTCCAGGCAGCCACTTTCCCGCCAAGAACGTCACGGGATTCCACCAAAATTGGAGTGTGGCCAGCGTCCGCCAAATATTTTGCGCAAGACAAACCCGCAAGTCCTGCTCCGGCGATAGCGACGCGCATGCGGATAGCTGAATAGTGAAACCAACCTTAAGAGAGCTACCACCCCGACCGCTTCTTAAACTCGGCAAACGTCTCCGGTGCGACATGGCCGACACCCTGCTGAAGTGCACAACGCGGCATGTACGCCTATTCACCGCTCGGGTAGACAACGATGACCTCGTGCCAAGTGCGAATGAGCTCACCTTGGACCTCGATCCAGACAATGAATTTATCTGGAGTGAAAGCTGTATTTCCCAAGTGCAGCAACGCTTTAAGCAGCTCGTAGACGCTGCCGCAGGCGGTGAACTCAGCGACTACACCTTGCGGCGAATAGGAACGGACCTGGAAGGGTTCATCCGGCAACTCCTTCAACGGGGAGAGCTCAGCTACAACCCTGAGGCTCGCGTTCAAAACTTTTCGATGGGCCTCCCGCGCACACCAGAACTGCTGTGAATCGTTCCCGCTACGACAGCTATGACCGCCCCCAAGGTGGAGAAAGGTATGAGCGCGGCTACGACGATCGGCGTGGCAGTGGTCGCGGAAATCGCCCCCCAGGCCCACCGCCAGAAGGCGGCGGACCTGATTTCAATTTCAGTTCACGCACCGTGGCGGTGCTAGCTGGCGTTCTTGTGGTGGGTATTGGCATTGGGAGTGCCGTCACCAGCACCACCGGGGGAGATCAAGGCAATATCGCTAGTTCACAGCAACTCGATATGGCCGTACCGGACCCCGAGTTCTGTCGGCAATGGGGTGCAAGCGCTTTTGTGATGGATATCGAGATGTACACAACACTGAATCCCTCCAGCAGCTTCGTCACCCAGCCAACTCTTCAGCCAGGCTGCGTCATTCGTCGGGAAAACTGGTCTGTGCTGCGCAAAGAGGGCGCCATCACAGGGGATCAGGAACGGGAATGCAAGCAACGCATGAACACCTTTGCCTACATCGGATCAGTGCGAGACAAACCAGTGGTGCGCTGCGTTTATCAAACAGACATTTCACAATCTCAAGGGAGGATCGTTGATTGTTGGGGCGAGTCAAACAACAGGCACCTATTTGATGCCGCGGATGATCGGATTATTTCGGCAGAAAT
>QCVC01000093.1:0-2188 GCA_003210515.1 Synechococcus sp. AG-683-B21
AAACCCTCGATGAAAAACCGCCTCCTTTTTCTCGGTCCACCTGGTGCTGGTAAAGGCACCCAGGCAGCACGCATCTGCGATTCCAATGGCATGAAACACCTGTCCACAGGTGATCTGCTGAGAAGTGAAGTCGCGGCGGGATCAGAGCTTGGCAAAGAAGCCGAAGCCGTCATGAACCGTGGAGAGCTCGTCAGCGACCAGCTGGTGCTGGCAATCGTTGAAAGTCAGATGAAAGCCCTCTCTGGTGAGGGCTGGCTCCTCGATGGTTTCCCGCGCACTGTTCCACAAGCTGAAGCACTGGAACCCCTACTGAATGAGCTGAAGCAACCCATCGAAGCGGTCGTCCTGCTTGAGCTGGACGATGCAGTCTTGATTACGCGCATGCTGAGCCGCGGCCGTGCCGATGACAATGAAGACGTGATCCGGAACCGCCTCGAGGTGTATCGAGACAAGACCGCTCCCCTGATCAGCTACTACCAAAACAAGGGACTGCTCGTCAGCGTTCCAGCCCAGGGTTCCGTGGAGGAAATTACTGAGCGAATCTCAAGAGTTCTCAGTTGACCCGCATGGTAAGTTTGTCGTTTGGAAATTGGGAGAGCCACGCCTCATGAAGGTGCGCGCTTCTGTTAAAAAAATGTGCGACAAGTGCCGGGTGATCCGTCGCCACGGTCGGGTCATGGTGATTTGCACCAACCCCAAGCACAAACAACGTCAGGGCTAAGTCCCAACGTTCTTCTCAACAACTGGTCGATCCACCGTGTTTGCTCAGTTGTCGTCCAATGCCTCCGATACACCGGAGGCCTTATGTCCCTTTCGATTAAACCTCCTTGGCACGGATCGCCGGCGTTGACATTCCCCGTGACAAACGGGTTGAAGTGTCCCTCACATATATCTATGGAATTGGCCTCACAAGGGCCAAAGCCATTTTGGCCAAAGCGGGGGTGAACCCCGACATCCGGGTCAAAGATCTCGAGGATGGCGACGTCCAGAAGCTACGTGGTGCCACCGAGGCTTTCACCATCGAAGGTGATTTGCGTCGTCAGGAGGGCATGGCCCTGAAGCGACTGCAAGACATCGGCTGTGTGAGAGGCCGTCGTCATCGGATGAGCCTCCCGGTCCGAGGTCAGCGCACCCGTACGAACGCCCGCACACGCCGCGGTGCTCGCAAGACTGTGGCTGGCAAGAAGAAGTAATTCCCCTCCGTCCCTTACCTCCTCTCCTAACGGCCCATGGCCAAAACTGCAAAAAAATCAGGTCCTAAGAAGGCCAAACGCAACGTCCCCAATGGCGTTGCGCATATCCAAAGCACCTTCAACAACACGATTGTCTCGATCAGCGACACCGCTGGAGAGGTCATCGCTTGGTCGTCAGCCGGTGCCAGCGGTTTTAAGGGCGCTCGCAAAGGAACTCCCTTTGCCGCACAAACAGCTGCTGAAGCTGCTGCCCGCCGTGCCCTGGAACAGGGCATGCGTCAAATTGAAGTCCTGGTTCGTGGACCAGGATCTGGCCGTGAAACAGCCATCCGTGCCCTACAGGTCGCCGGCCTTGAGATCACGTTGATTAGAGACGTTACGCCTCTACCCCATAACGGTTGCCGCCGGCCTAAGCGCCGCCGCGTCTGAACCCACCTCGCCTTTCCGGTTCTCGTTCCCTACCTCGCTTCAGACCGTGCTGCAGTACCAGATCGATCGCATCGAGCATCAAATCGCCGAGGATCGCGCCCAAACAGGCGTCTTCCTGATCGGTCCCCTCGAGCGTGGCCAAGCCACAACCTTGGGCAATGCTTTGCGCCGTGTCCTGATGGGCGGCCTTGAAGGCAGCGCCGTCACCGCCATTCGCATTGCTGGAGTTAACCACGAGTACGCCACGGTCCCTGGGGTTCGTGAAGACGTCCTGGACATTTTGCTGAACTGCAAAGAGCTGTCTGTGAACAGCCGTTCCGCAGAACTCGAGATTGGTCGCCTGGTAGTCGCTGGTCCTGCTGAAGTAAAGGCCAGCGATCTTCAGTTTTCATCCCAAGTTCAAGTTATCGATGGCAATCGCACCATCGCAACCGTCGCAGACGGACACAGCCTGGAACTGGAAGTTCACGTCGAGCGTGGCATCGGCTATCGCCCAGTCGACCGCCACAACGAAGACACCAGTGCCATTGATCTTCTACAGATCGATGCGGTGTTTATGCCGGTGA
>QCVC01000094.1:0-2127 GCA_003210515.1 Synechococcus sp. AG-683-B21
CGCGATGCGCTCCCCTTCGAGCAAGACGACATTCGCCAGCTGCAACATCGACTGGAACTCACGAGCGACGACCTACGGGCAAAACGTTGGAGTGCCCTGGGAAAGACGGTGTCGCGCAGTCAGGCCCTCCTCAAAACAAGGCGCAACACGATTCTTGATGCTGTTCCAGAGCCACTCCGTGACCAAGCCACGGCACTGCTGAGCGACGTGGATGCCGGCTTAGAACAAATGGCCGCTCAGGTGAAAGCCGTCGACAAGCCAGCCTTCATTGTCGACCGTCGCACCACGCTGACTCGCATTGGTGACGTAGAGCGCTTGCTTGTTGAGGACGGATTCGAACGAGCCATTCCCTCCGCATTCGATGCATTGCCCCGTTTACAGGGACGGGCCGTTGTCAACATCAGCACCACCAAAGGGGACCTCACCACCGTTGTGGATGGTTACAACGCACCACTGACCTCCGGTGCGTTTGTCGACCTGGCTCTGAAGGGCTTCTATGACGGCTTGCCCTTCAACAGAGCCGAGGATTTTTACGTTCTGCAAACCGGCGATCCCGAGGGTCCAGAGATCGGATACATCGATCCATCAACGAAGCAGGAACGGCACGTTCCCCTCGAAATTCGAATTCCTAGTGAAGCCGACACCCTTTACAACGAGACATTTGAAGACGTGGGCCTGTTTAAAGCCACACCAACCCTTCCCTTCGCCACCCTTGGCACCCTGGGCTGGGCCCACTCAGCCAACGAACTCGACGACGGCTCCTCCCAGTTCTTCATGTTTCTCTATGAGGCCGAGCTCACACCTGCCGGCCTCAACTTGGTGGATGGACGCAACACGGCCTTTGGCTACGTCGTTGATGGCTTCGATGTGCTCGAAGAGCTTGGTGTCGACGACGCAATCAAAACAGTGACCGTCGTTGATGGAGCCAATCAGCTCAAAGCGCACGCATGAAAGAAACCCTGGGCGAGCTTGGGGAGTCGGAGCTGTTGCGACGGCTCTCTCGCTTTGCTCCTCCAGGCCAACTAAGCGACGACAGTGCGGCTCTGGAGTCGGATCCACGGCCCACCGTGGTGAATACCGATGTGCTGGTGGACGGGATCCACTTCAGTGACGTCAGCACCAAACCCAGCGATGTGGGTTGGCGAGCGGTAGCCGCCAACCTCTCCGACCTCGCCGCTAGTGGGGCGATCAGTGTGGATGGGATCACCGTGGCTCTCGTTGCACCGGGTGAAACCCCCTGGAGCTGGGTGGAAGGCGTGTACACAGGCCTCAGGGCAGCCCTCGATGCCTATGGAGGCGTGATTCTCGGGGGGGATTGCTCAAAAGGCAGCCAGCGCTTGCTATCGATCACTGCACTCGGGCGTCTGGGGCCGCTTCGCTTGCACCGGGGTGACGCAAAACCAGGGGACATCCTGGTCACCAGTGGGCCCCATGGACTCAGTCGACTGGGGTTAGCCATCCTTCAGAACGACCAAGCACTTCATGGGATCGACCTGCCCGATGCTTTACGGACGGCAGCGGTCAATCAGCATCAGAGACCCATCCCGCGTCTCGCCGCCCTTCAGGACCTTCTGAACTGCAAGCCCGAGGCGTTGCCGTGGCGAGCCGGCGGAACCGATAGCAGCGATGGATTACTGGCAGCCATTCAAGGGCTGTGCAGCAGCAGTGAGTGCGGTGCAGTCCTCGATGAAAAGCTCTTACCGCACTCCAACGACTGGCCAAGCGGAAAACTCTGGAATCGCTGGTGCCTGGCAGGTGGCGAAGATTTCGAACTCGTCTTAAGCCTGCCGGAAGCCTGGGCACAACGCTGGTTCGACCGTCAACCGCAGAGTCGCCAGATCGGTTGGATCACAGCTGAAAAAAACATGATCCGCTGGCGGCACAGTCGCCAACTGATCGACACCGAAGGATTCGACCATTTCAGGACAACGCCAACCGTTTGAACCATCAAAAAACCCTCCCCGAAGGAAGGGTTGATCGAATGAACGAAAACCTGGCTTACTTCCAGTTTTTGGCGACCACTTCAGCCAAATCAACAACACGCTGGCTGTAGCCCCACTCGTTGTCGTACCAAGCCAAGATCTTCACAGCCTTGTCGCCCATGGCGTAGGTGAGGTCGGCATCAAA
>QCVC01000095.1:0-2024 GCA_003210515.1 Synechococcus sp. AG-683-B21
GCAAAGACCTCGACTCCACTGGCTATGCCTGGTGGTCTGGAAATGCCCGTCTGATCAACCTTTCAGGCCGTTTACTTGGCGCCCACGTGGCCCATGCCGGTTTGATGGTGTTCTGGGCTGGCGCAATGATGCTGTTCGAGGTGAGTCATTTCACCTTCGATAAGCCCATGTATGAGCAGGGCTTCATCTGCATGCCCCACGTCGCCACCCTTGGTTACGGCGTAGGACCCGGCGGAGAAGTCACTGATCTCTTCCCATTCTTTGTGGTTGGTGTTCTGCACCTGATCAGCTCAGCCGTTCTTGGCTTGGGTGGTCTGTACCACGCCCTGCGTGGTCCTGAGATTTTGGAGAACTACTCCTCTTTCTTCTCCCAGGACTGGCGCGACAAAAATCAGATGACCAACATCATTGGTTATCACCTGATTCTTCTTGGCGTCGGCTGCTTGCTGCTGGTCTTTAAGGCCATGTTCTTCGGCGGCGTCTACGACACCTGGGCCCCCGGCGGTGGCGACGTTCGTCTGATCACGAACCCCACCCTCGACCCCGGTGTGATCTTCGGTTATCTCTTCCGCGCTCCCTTTGGTGGCGAAGGTTGGATCATCGGCGTGAACTCGATGGAAGACATCATTGGTGGTCACATCTGGTTGGGCTTAACGCTGATCTTCGGTGGCATTTGGCACGCCATCACCAAGCCTTTCGGCTGGGTGCGTCGTGCCTTCATCTGGAATGGTGAGGCCTACCTGAGCTACAGCCTGGGTGCCTTGAGCTTCATGAGCTTCATCGCATCGGCCTACATCTGGTTCAACAACACCGCTTACCCATCTGAGTTCTGGGGACCTACCAACGCGGAGGCGTCCCAAGCTCAAAGTTTCACCTTCCTGGTGCGTGACCAACGCCTTGGAGCCAATATCGGTTCTGCCATGGGCCCCACCGGCCTCGGCAAATACCTGATGCGCTCACCTACCGGTGAAATCATCTTCGGTGGCGAAACCATGCGTTTCTGGGACTTCCGTGGTCCTTGGTTGGAGCCCCTCCGTGGCCCCAATGGTTTGAGCCTCGACAAACTGCAAAATGACATTCAGCCATGGCAAGTGCGCCGTGCCGCTGAGTACATGACGCACGCCCCCAACGCTTCACTGAACTCCGTTGGCGGCATCATCACCGAGCCAAACTCGGTGAACTACGTGAACCTTCGTCAGTGGCTGGGAGCAGCACAATTCGTGCTCGCTTTCTTCTTCCTGGTGGGTCACCTCTGGCATGCAGGCCGCGCCCGCGCCGCCGCAGCTGGTTTTGAAAAAGGAATCGACCGCAAAGCAGAACCCGTTCTGGGAATGCCGGATCTCGACTGATCAATCAGCCGATTTCAACGATCGTCCAACGAGCAACCCTCATCACATAGATGGGGGTTTTTTATTGGCCAGGTGAAATCAACCAATCGTCCAGATCGCCAAAGCGCAACTCCAGTGAAACAATATCGTGAATATTTAGTTACTAATTAGACTACATATCGATTCAATCTCGTGAATCGTTGCAATACCTGCGATCTGGGCAGCATCGATTCGTAGCCTGAGTAGGCCGCTGTGATTGACGCCGCTGTGACGAACCCGGTGTCGGAGCCCGGAGCTAATCCCCCCGCAGTGGGAGTCAACACCCGAGTGATTCATCACGGTGAAAGCTTTGCTGGGGAGACCGGGTCGGTGATGCCGCCGATCTTCCCCACCAGCACCTTTGCCCATGGCAACGCTGGCGGGTTCGATTACACCCGTTCGGGCAATCCCAACTTCCGCATCCTTGATTCAGTGCTGGCGTCGGTGGAAGGCTGCGACCACGCCACTGTGTTCGGCTCCGGTGTGAGTGCCATCACTGCCGTGGTGTCGCAACTCAAACAGGGGGATCTGGTGCTCTGTGAAGAAAACCTCTACGGCTGCACAGTGCGGTTGTTCGAACAGGTGTTCGCAAAATTTGGACTGCGCACCAAATGGGTCGACTTCACCAAGCCCGAAGCTCTCGCCTCCATTCGGAAC
>QCVC01000096.1:0-2016 GCA_003210515.1 Synechococcus sp. AG-683-B21
AGTGAATCAAAACTCACACCACATAAAGAGATTTTTGATTACTATTACGCCAACACCACAATATGTGGTGCAAATGGCCGGGTGATGGGGATCGTCCAGGCATCTAATAACCGCTTCATATATGAGGCGGTTTTTTAGTGCTCAACGCTTGATTTATACCCAGCCACTCAAGGGAGGTCCATGGCCGAACATCACGACACAGTCAGCTTCTAAGCTGCACCTGGGGGGCTTGTCGTCTTTCACAGATACGCAATCGCCTCCATTCAGCCGCAAATAGGCCGTGGCCGTTGAGATTGAGTGATTTCGCTCTCCCCTCTGCGTCCATTCCTTGGCCATGAATGGTGTGGAGGTGCAAACCGTTGACCACCAAACGCACAACCGATAGAACACTTGTACTTATACAAGGTGGCATGGGCATTGGTGGCGTGAAGATTCCGTCAGGCGTGACGGCTGCTGCAAGGGCTACTGCAAGGAAGAAGCGGCCCTTGGTGCTGTCTGTGCAAGCAGGCGATGTCGTCATCGTCTGGGCAAGCCAAGAAGCGAAATCGACTCAGTCGAAAGATTGGTGGATGGGAGAAGTGTTACGCGTGGAGACCGAACCCATGGATGGCGAGCCGTCGCCCTTGCTTCAAGTCGCGGACGTGGAGACAGGCATGGTCTGCCTCGTGGAATGCGATCAGGTGCAGCGCGTGCGGATCCCGATTCATGCGCCCCTCACAACGTCCTAAATCGCTTCAATCCCTTTCTCACCGTTGGCAACTGCGCCCAATTCAGTTCCAATGCCACAGCGGCGTCATGCCAAAGCTTGAGTTGATGCATCCCTGGCAGAACCAACCCATCAGGGCTCACGGCAACGAGCTCAATGCTGAGTAGGCGCCACCCTTCTTGAAGCAAACACCAGGCCAGGGTGGACTTTCGCCGTTGGATGGCCCAACAGAAGGATGGCCGCTCCGTCACGCTCCACAGACGGAGCAGCTTGGATGAGCTCTGGTAAGACCAAAGTGGTCTCCAGATGCATGCCCAGGGCTTGATAGATACCAGGGGGCGCTGCAGGCATCAGCTCAAATGTGGAGGTAAAACATTGATCCTGTCAACGTCATTCCGCATCAACTTGAAGCCATTCAAACGGACCAAATGGCTCCTTGCGAGACATATCCCAACTCAGTAAATCCGACTGCATCTGCCTCTAACTCTGAATACCCATAGGCGCCGGTGTTGGGATTGAAATACCCAATGAATTGAACATCTCCTTGCATCGGCGCCAGCGCACGGAAGGCTTTAACAGGATCTGAATACCCACCGGCCTCCATGAGGTCGTTCGATAGTCGTTTTCCACGCACGATCCGACTCGTTCCAGTGGCATCGTGGGTTAAAGAAAAATAGTTTCGACCGCCATCCTTTTTGGACACATTGAAAAAGGAGCTGGGCATCGACACGTAACCCCCATCCTCATCTGCCAGTAACGCGCTCGTGTCACCCATACTGCTGGAGTAGTGAGTATCAAAAGTAGAAATAGAATCAGCACGCGTGACCACATTCTGACCAGTAATCACATCAGCTCGACTGGAAAGTCTGAGGTTCTTGGCACTCTTCTTCGGCTTTTCGTCGCCAAGAAAGCTCACCCGAGCTCCACCGTATTCATAGGCAGATCCGATGATCTGTCCGTAAGGATCTCCAGCTCCAGTTGCACTGATCCAAAGTTGATAGCCCGTAGCATTTGCGATGCCACCATGGGCACGAAATGCAACGGGCAACTGCTGGAGATTCTCCGACAAATGAGGAATATCCATAGCGCCGGCGATGGTGTCGGTGTACTCGACAACATTTCCACCCATGTCGTAAGCAAGCCAGGGAGATGGACTATCGGAACCACCAACATCCGTGACATTTGCATTTCCATAGGTCTTGCCCTCTGGTGCATACCAAGGCTGCCAAAAAACACCAAAATCGTAGTTAGAATACCCCTGATTTCTCTTTATTTTTGGATTAAGCTCCTTAATCTCAACTTCACCCGTA
>QCVC01000097.1:0-2013 GCA_003210515.1 Synechococcus sp. AG-683-B21
CTCAAGGCGATTGAGCTCTTGCCTCAAGCCGTTGATCTGATTGAACCGGTGCATCAACGCCTGGAGAGGGCGGCTGTGGATGCGCTAGGTCCCGAATGGATGGCCACATGGCATGTGGGGCTTCCCTCTTGGCAAGACACGCCTGGAGAGATCAACTTGCCCGTTTTGCTTTGGCTCCACAATTTGCTGGAGGCTTGGGACCTTCAAAGCTTTGCAACGGCGCGGTATCGACTGCTTGGCCAAGGGGGGCATTGGTTTGCCGGATCCAATGCCGATTCCTTTGATGATCAGGTCAGTGCGTCGGCCCTTCAGGCGGTGCTCGGGGCTAGTCCTTGGCGGACCAGGATTCCAATGATCCTGGCGGAGCTCAAACAGCGGTTGGCGGGCGACTCTCAAAAGCGGCTCACCAGTCTTTGAGGCTTCCTCAGGAGCCCAGCGGTGTACGGCTAGGAATCCCCACGGCCCGCGGATAGGACGATGGACACGACCCCATGGGCTGCACCCGCAAGAGGTGACGGATGCCGCGCTTGGCTGGCAGTTGACACGTCTGTACGGCAGTCAATTGAGCCTTGAGCGGTGATATCACGGAGCTGAATTCTGTGGTGTCCTCCTCGGACCATTGCCCCCGAAACAGCAGTGCTTCCCCTTTGGGTTTCAAAAGGGGGACGAGGTATTCCGCCACCACAGGGGCTGCCGCCACCGCTCGAGCCATGGCGAGATCGAACTGGCCGCGGCAGGCGCGATCATGGCCGGTCGTTTCGATGCGTTCGGTGCGAACGGCCACGCGATCGGCGAGGCCAAGCCTGCTGGCCATCGCCTCCACCGCTGCCGTTTTGCGGCCCACGGAGTCCAGCAGTGTCAAATGTGAACCCGGCAAGGCAATGGCGATCGCTAATCCTGGAAACCCACCACCTGTGCCGACATCAATGCACGTTCTGGGTTGTTGAGGTGTTTTTAACTCATTAGCCAAGGGCCACAAGCTGTCAAATACTTGATTGATCCAGTAGTCATCGCCATCCACAAGTCGGGTGAGGTTGACTTTCTTGTTCCATTCCCGCAACAGGGTTTGCAGCGTTGCAAGCTGATCCACTTGCTCCGTCGACGGTTGCCAACCGAGTGCCGTCCAATATTCAGCTCCCGGTGTGGCATCGGCCATGGGCTGCGTGGGCAACTTTTCTTAAGATGAAGGACCAGATCAAGTCTGTGCCGGACGTCTCCATCAGCCACTACCAACGGCTCGGTGTGGCCCCAGGAGTCGATCCGGAAGCATTGCGCCAGGCATTCCGGCGCAAGAGCAAAGCATTGCATCCCGACACTACGGCGCTACCTGAAGCTCAGGCCAGCCTCGCGTTTCAACAACTCAAGGAGTCCTACGCCCTCTTGGCGGACCCTGGGCGTCGCGATGCCTATGACGCCATGCTGCGCGAAACCACTGCGAGGCCTCCCGTCGTCCAGAAGTCCACCTCTGATCCTTGGAACGGGATTGGTGAACGGCGTCCGCTGTCAGGAGGTGAATGGTTTTCCTTGGTTCTACTGAGCTTGGCGCTCCTTCTCAGCTTGCTGTTGGGATTGGGAGTGGCGGTTGTTCAAGGCCGGGATTGGCAAGTGTCGCCGTCCTGGCTCACCGATGAGCAGACTTTGAGAACCTCCAACGTGCGATCCGATGTCGTCCTCCCTCCCACCGGAGAGTTCACCACTGAATCAGCACTCCCTCCGAGCGCTTGAGCAATGGCTGCTTCAATTGGGCGCCATCCGGATCGACAATGATCCGTGCCGATGGCAATTGGAACGCCCTGATTGGAGCGCCGTTCTTCTCTTGGATCGTGAAGACCTCAAGGTGATTTGGCAGGCATCTGGGACCAGCGCTGACACGCAATGCTCCCTCCCTTACGGGCTATCACGCGCTGACGTGGAGGCGGCGATTCAGGCTGGTCCTTAGTGCGTGTCCTTTTCCAGGACTTCATGGATCAGAGTTGATCGAGAGCGGTTTGGATGGCTTCGTAGCACTGCTCA